>JAPLPI010000388.1 GCA_026400305.1 Alphaproteobacteria bacterium
TTTCTGGCGGGGACCCTTTTCCGCGGCGATCTGTTTCTTGAAGCGGTCGATCAGCGACTGGGGCGCATTGCGTGTCGAGCTGCGGAAAGGCTCGTTGTGGAGGATATCGAATTTTTTGATTGCCTGGCGAACATAGTCGTGCGCGATGATCTGGACGTCCGGCCCGAAGATGGAGTTTCCGTCGGTATGATCATAGTGCCAGTGGGTATTGACGACGGTGCGGACCGGCTTGTCCGTCAAAAGCTTGATGTCCGCAACAAAAGCGCGTGCGGCCGCCGGCGAGGTGCCGGTATCGACAATCAGAACGTCATTGGCGTTGACCACCACGACAAGGTTGGCGCCAAAAAAAGGATTGCTGCCGAAGGGGAATGCGGTACCGTTGAATTCCGGCGAGGCGTAATAGACGCCATCGGCAATCTCCTGAAATTTGTAGTTCTTGCCATGAACCACCTGATAGGGCGGGGCTTGTTGCGCCTGGACATTGCCGGTCAGGCCGGCGCACAGAAAGCTTGCGCAGAGCGCCAGAGCGAGTTTTGTTTTGCGTGAATTCATTATTTCCTCCCCAGTAAGTTTTTGTCCGCTTTGCGCCAAAAGCGGACACCTGTGCCTGATAGCGACGAGATCACTCGACGGCAGAGTCAGGCCGCCGACGAGATTTAACCAGGCGATGATCCCGTGACCTGCGCCAAAAGATCAAAGAAGCCCCGCTTACGGGGAGAATTAATGGTCCAGTCCACCGGCAGGCTCTGGAAACCATTGATGTAGCCCTCGCGAGACATGCGGTAGTCAAAATAGCCCCAGCTGCAGAATTCCCCGATCGAGGCTACCATGTTGTTGTTGGGCTGATCGAAATCGAAGTGATCGTCTTCGTTAATCAGAAGCGGCTGGCCGCGATAGGCGGGGTTAGCCTTACGGCTCCGGATATGTTCGCGCAGGCGGTCCGGCGGTGTGATGCCGTTGCCATGCAGCAACACATAGTCCGCTGCCGCGAAATACTCATCGGAGGGCATAGTGCGAGTGAAACTGCTGCTGACCAAGAGACGGCCCGCCGGATTGGCGATACGGCCCATGGAGTTACGCTGCACCCGCTGGATCAGTTCGTGGCAACGCGCGGGGCGTACAAGATCTAGCCGCCA
Source organism: Alphaproteobacteria bacterium (assembly GCA_026400305.1). Classification (GTDB taxonomy): domain Bacteria; phylum Pseudomonadota; class Alphaproteobacteria; order Micropepsales; family Micropepsaceae; genus Rhizomicrobium. Next base: position 1,137 of record JAPLPI010000388.1, read on the forward strand.
GCTTGGCAGATCTAGCTCATTGGTGATTTCTACCAGTACATTGCGGTAACCGCCCTCACAGAGAAATGCCGTCGCCTCGTCCACCGCACGAATCACCGCCACCTCACCATCCAGCGCGGGTTTGGCCGAGACGTAAAAAAGACCCAGATTGACCACCATGCCCAGCGCATCAGCCGCCTCGATCAGGCGCGCGGTACGAGTCTTGTAGTCGGGCCGCAGCACGCCTTCCGATGAAAAGCCAGACAGGTGCCAAGGCTGATTCCAGCTATAGCCTTGCGGGCTGCCACCCTGCAGGTTGACGCCAATGGCGTTGAGGCCCCTAGCCTTGTAAGCCGGAAGTGCTGCAATTAGTTCGTTGGTGTTGCGCTCCGGATCCCACTGACCGTCCGCATAGGCCCAGGTGCCGCGCGTAGATGGATTTTGGTCGTCCACCACGCCATTGGCCATACGGGAATTGAACAGCAGTCCCTCGATGGACTTTCCGAGGTAGCTACGGTCCGAAAACGTGGGCGCGCCATTGATCAGGAACTTGTTGCCTTGGATGGAGAGCGTGGTCCGAGACAGAGCCTGAGCATGCGCCGGACCTGCCAGCGCGGCTGCCGCGCCTACTACCAGCGGCACGGCGACCAGTTTGAGAATGTCGCGACGATCCTGTGACATGCGCTTGATCGGCCCCACAGCCTTATATTTTATGCCATTGAGACAGACGAGAACCCCACTGGCAACCGGGGTGATATTTCCTACCGAAAGCGCCTTCCTTTCAGCGTGCTAGCCGGCTGTGCAGACCCGGACAGTAAGCAAATTTCATCGGAAAAACTCTCGCCTGGAATGTCCGCCTTGGGTCAGGAGAGGCCATTCCGAACTGCCCGGCTAGGCAGGGACTCAGCCGGGGCGAATGGCCGCCAGCGGTCTCGCTAGAGTCTCTATCAGCCATGGCGGGCATGATGGGCCAGTTCATCCTTCGCACCCGGCGTCAGATCAAGCCCGGCGGCGCCCCAAAGCGGTCATTCAAAGGGGGCAGGTCACCAGATCACGAACGTGATGGCTGCGGCGACTCAGTGGCTGGGCGATCATTGATTGGTGATTTGAACTTAGAGATTTTCCGGTTCTTTCCGCTTAGAGACACGCACAAACATTTCAGGTTTTGTAGACGCTGCTGTCCATGTAGCTACCGTGATAGCTGCTGCCGCTATTAGAACGGCATGACCGATCACACTAACAGCCATAAACGTATAACTTCCAATAGCCACCGCAGAAGCCAAAGCCCACATCAGACCTAGGACCTGCAGAATATAATAGCGCATTGTCACATCAGGAATGTGCCGAAGGGGGCTTACTTCATGGTTGAAAACAAAATTCCAACAAAAGACGATGATCTTTCTTACTGTGGTGAACATGGAGCATCTCCTATGCGTTGAGTAGGTATTTTTCTATCTTAAAATAAAATGCCACTGACTAAAACTAAAAAAACTCTCCAACCGCCTCACGCCCTGCGCCAAGAAACAATCAGCTCGACCGGCTCTGCCTCGCCTTCGGCTGAAATCGTCAAGCTGGGTCGACGCCGCGCTAAATCTGGCATTGTTGCGGTGCAAAATTATGAACGATAAATTTAGTGCAATTCTTATATCAAGCTCCTAAGCTTCATTGTCTAAATATTGAAAGGAATCTTTTATGAAATCTATTCCTGCAATGTTATTGTCTTGTGTATTTATTTCTTCGTTGACGCTGATTAGTCCAGCAATGGCGCAAAGAGCCGGCGGTGGCATGGGCGGGCCCGGCATGGGGGGCGGTGGTATGGGTGGACGCATGGGACACGGAATGGGCAGCCCTAGCATGGGTGGGCGCATGGTTGGCCCCGGCATGGGCGGGCGCATGGGACCCGCAATGAGACCCGCTACTGGTGGCCGGATTGATGGGTCTAATGGTGCAAGGCCGACTAACGTCGCCCCAAACACGCCTTAATTTCTGAGAAATCTGCCAAGCTCCATTGTTGTGATTTTCACAGCGGTGGGGCTTGGCATTGCACTTCCAGCAATAAGTCAAAATGCCAGCCCATTTGTTCGGCCATGTCATAGCTATGAGGCAGCCACCCCGTCGAAGAGCGATGGGGTTGGGGGGCTTAGCGCCGCTTAGCGTCTTTGATGTTTGTCACGCTACCAGCAGGGGCGGTGTAACCCGGCGGCACTTAAATGCTCCGCTGTGATCTGTTACTTTAAGCGTTCCACCTTGTAGACGCGGGGACTGTCGTTGGTATGCATGGTAAAGGTACCTAAAAGTCCCGGCGTTACCGTGACTAGATATTTGGAAGGAGATTTTATCCAAGACACCGTGCCACCCTCCGTTTCGGTTTGACGCCATTCCTCTCCGTTTTCCAGCGTTACGACGAATGCACCGTTTTTTTCATAGCGATATGACGCCATACGGGAGGCCGCAACAGGCGGGGCTGCGCCAATAAGGGTCTGGAAAAAACCAGCTTTCTTTCGGGATGCGATCTTGGCAGCGGGGCGTATCTGCGCGGCGGCGATACCTGGGTGAACAGGTGGTACTAGGCGCTGCTGAAATTCCGAGGCCGGGGGCAGCCCCAGCTGGGCACGCATAGGCTGGTCAGCGCCGTATATGCACTCCAGCCAGGTACGGTCATCGCGAATTACGCCGCATCGCTGTATGCCAGACAGAACATCCTCGCGCGTTTCCGCATTCGCGGACGCACCCGCCGAAGCGGAAATTCCGGCACATAACAGCACCAGACGAAATAACCTCATGTCCACGCAGCTACCCCAAAAAGTGTCTAAACTGAGCCCGTATTAACTATCCAGTGCCCTTTTCAAATATTGGTATTATCCTAATTCAACAGCGCACTGCGCGCCAGATAGATGATGGCCGCCCAGGGTGTAGATTTTACACAACAGTCCAGATGACCACTGGCATAGCCTACGGGACGACCAACCGTTATCATCGCAGGTCATATTTACAATGCGCAAAAGATGAACCGCAAACAGCGCCGGGCTGGAGATCGCCGTCCACCTTTGCCGACGGGCGATGGAGGAGATCACATCGCCTTACATGCCGCCGGGGTGAAAGCCTTTCGCTCAGGGCAACTAGGGGCTGCTGCCGCCCTTCTCGCCAAGGCGATCGCAATCAATGGGGAAATGCCCGATTTTCACTATAATCTGGCAATTACACTGCGCGCCCAGGGCAAATTAAAGGAGGCTGCGGCGAGCTACAGACGCGCTATTCTTCTCAAGCCTGATTATGCCGATGCCCATAACAATCTGGGAAATGTTTGGAAGGCACTAGGCAAGCCGCAAAAGGCCAGGGCATCTTTCGAACAGGCATTGCAGCTGCGGCCCGGTAATGCGGATACACAATATAGCCTGGGCGTCCTTTGCAACGATTTGGGAAACCGCGATGAGGCCGCCCGCCATTTCCAGCGCTGTTTAGAGCTCGACCCTGACGATTGCCGGGGCGCACAGATGCTTTTGGCGAAGCTAGGCATGGCGACTATTCCTGACCGCGCACCGCACGCCCAACTACTGAGTATATACGAGGTTCGCTCGCATTTCTGGGACCGAGAAAATTCCTATTTCGGGCATACGCTAGTTTTGGAAGGCCTGCAGCAGCACGCAGCCGATAACAAAATGGATATTCTAGATATTGGTTGCGGTACCGGGCTGGTGGGCGCTCAGGTTCGCCATTTGGCGGCGCGTCTTGATGGCGTCGATGTCTCACCAGAGATGCTCGAAAAAGCAGCAAAAAAAGGCTTATACGACCGATTAGAGCGGGCGGACCTGGTGCCAGCCCTGTTGGGTCACGCGCAGTGTTATGACGCAGTTTTGGGTGCAGGAATCTTGATTCATTTCGGTGATCTCGATCAGGTATTTCAGGCCGCCGCCGCGTGTTTGCGGGAACAGGGCATATTTATTTTCACGCTCTTTTCCAACGAGATGGATGGCAAGGATTTTTCCGTCGCTGCGCACGACAAGCTAGCCCAGAGCGGTTGCTACATGCACAGCACAGGATATGTTGAGCGCCTGTCGGCAAAGTGGGGATTTTCGGTTGGAATGCTGAAAAGATGCATTCATGAGAACGATCTTGCTGGCAATCCTGTGCCTGGTCTTCTGGCAGTGCTACGGCGGAGCGTGCCGGGCTAGGTAGAAAATGGCATCAGTTGCGACTAGGATAGGTTAATGGAACAGGGACTAGACAATATAAAAATATCCATGCTGTGGCCTACCGTGGTGATGCAAACTACGTTCGGGGACAAGCTGGAGGAGAAGAAACAGGAAGACTACAAGCTGGCCGCAATTCCCAGCACAATCCAGAAATCCAATTATGGTCCATTCCCACACCAATAATTATAATCTGTCAGGGGTCTATTACCTGAGCGTTCCCGCCGATTCTGGAGAGATAGTGTTCCGTGACCCACGGCCCGGCGCCAACCAGGCGCCCTGCAGATTGTTCAAGGACGATGGCGACAGCGAATATTTCAGCCCGTCCGCCGGGCTGATCCTTCTGTTTCCATCATATCTGGAGCATTACGTTTTGCCCAACAGAAGTGACGCCGACCGAATCTCGATGAGTTTCGATCTGACCCTGGAGCGCTAAAAAAGCAGGCGGCAGAAAATCTGCCGCCTGCTGATTTTAGTCTCACCCAAGCGCCTGGCCCTTAGCCCTGCTTATGCGAATAGATATTAATTTCCGACCCGGACGCCGATACGATACACGCGGCCGATACAGTCATAAATCCGGCAGTCCGTGCCACCACCGTTGGCGCTCGCAATGTTGGGCGGCGGGGCATTAAACATATTGTCGACCGCGCTATACAACAGAATGTTGTCGTTCCAGCGGTAGGAGGCGCGGAAATCCCCGTAGAGAACAGCTGGCACGGCGTTGTTGTCTACATCAACGCCCTGTGTGTAGAGGTTACTAAGCTTCGACGAACCGATAATTCGGGCCTGCGCTGTCACCGACCACGCCCCTTGGGCATATGTGTTTGTAAGCGTACCGCGGAACTTTGGGCTGGTGAACCCGGTCATAGGATTGACAGCACCATCACCACTAACTGCGCCAGCCCCGTGCGAGGTAATGCCCAGAGAGGTACGGGTTTTGTCATCAGTATAGTTGCCCAACACGTGCCAACTCATAAGGCCATCAAGTAGTTCGTGATGATAGTCGGTCTGAAAGTCCAAACCTGATACTGATTCTCGGTTCGCGTTCACAGGCGCCACGATATAGAAGTTGAAGGCTCCTTCGGCGTCGGCGCTGAAAGTGCCCAGCGGGCCCGTCAAGCCGGGTGAGACGCCATTGCCGTCTGTTTCCTTCGCCACCGGCGTATTGCCGTTGCCCGGATAGCCCGAACCGAAGAATACCAGTGAACAATAAGCCGCCACTTTTTTGTTGGCGCACTGGTCGAAGATTGTGTTGCCAGACGGTGCAAAAATACCTTGGTGGAGCGTGATCGAATAATAGTCCAGCGACAGGGACAAGTTTTCGATCCAGTGCGGGGTCAGAACAATGCCGCCGGATACAGTCTCGGCTTGTTCGGGCTTTAGGGATGAATTGCCTGCCGCGCCGTAATGGACGTTGTAATTTTTACTACCGACGCCGCCCGGGTAGGCAATGTTCTGTGTGCTAATCAACGGGTTAGAGAACAACTCTCCGATGCCCGGCGCGCGGATGTCGGACGACAGAGTGGCGCGCAGCTTGATGTCTTCGTTGATCTGGCTGGTGGCGCCCAGCTTCCAGGTTTCAACCATTCCGCTGGTGGAATAGGAAGTAATACGTGCCGCGGCATTCACTTCCAGTGAGTCGACGAACTGGTCCTTGAGGACGGGGGCATTCACTTCCAGGAAACCTTCCTGCACATTGTACTGTCCGGCATATTGGGCAAAGTTTCCGGATTCATACACGCCGGATGCGCCCAGTTGCAGCGGATCTCGAGTGATGCGCTGCTGCTCTAGGCGATCTTCTGCGCCAAACGCCATAGCCAGCTTGCCCGCGGGAAGTCCCCAAGGGAGAGTGCCGGAGGCCGAAACCGAGAACACCGACTGGCCTATCTTATAGAGCACCTGGTCTGAGATTGATTTGTCGACACGTCCCGGCGCGATATAATTGAGTGCAGCTTGCGAAGCCACTCCTTCGCCGAACAAACTCAGTGGCACGCACCCAGCTGCCAATCCGCCCGGCTTTATGACCTGGAACCCTGCTGCGTTAGTGGTCGTACCCCAACTGGTTGAGCTCAGGGCAGACCTGCAGGCGGCGTCGCCCACTTGCGGAACATGCGCCCCCGCGGACGTCAGAGCGGTTCTGACTGCTGCCGCCAGCGTGGCATCGCCATTGCCCAGCGAGTTCTTGCCAGTGGCCGTCACCGTCACAGCATCAATGGCGTTGGAGAAATTCTGATTGTAGGTGTTGTAGGGCGCGTATTGCCTCTCGCGCACAGACGTGTTCTGGGCGTAGGCGTTCCACGACCAGTCCTCGCCGAACAAACGGTAGCTGCCCGTTAGGGTGAAGACGCCGCGCATCAGCTGGCGGTAATTCTGGATGAAGTTCTGAGCCGCAGCTTTTTCGTAATTCTTGAGCGTCACATCGCCGGGTCTCATGTTTCCCATGGCGTTTGTGTTCAACGAAATACTAGGTATGGCCCCATCGATCATTTGTTGGCGGATAGAGGCTGGTAGGAATGGATTGTCGATACCGATCTTCTGCGTGCTTATCCGTCCGTTATTGGCCTGATTTAGCTCGGCGTTAGAGCCATAGTTCAACATGACCGAGGCACTGATATCGTTTGTCAGCCGGAAGCTGGTGTAATTGAACAGGGTTGTATTGTGATACGGCACGCCGATCAGCGGCGGGTTTGCTATGTTGCTGAACATGTTGGACGAACATTGAATGCATCTGCTGCCGTTAGAGATACCGTAATTGAATGGCACCACCTGCGCGTTCGGTCCCACGAACTGGTTGCCCTTCAAGAAGTCGGCTGCAACACCTCCGCCTGCGCCAAGTCCCGCGTAATTTACCCCAAGCGCGTTAATGCTGGCGATGTTAGTAGCAAGCTGGCTACCGGTAGTGGCAGGGCTAGCGCTGATCAGGCCGCCATTAGTGTATGCATTGCTATAGGCACCGCCAGTGGTATGGCAAAGTGTGGGCCCGGTTTTTCCGAGGAGGCCGCAGGGGTACAGTGTGGAGTTCACATTGTTGTACCAAGGGCGGTTCCAGCTAAACATGGCATTCGGGCTCATGGTGTAGGTCGCCGCGAATTCTGTATGCCCGCGCCCCCCCATGAAGTCCGTTCCTGCCGTCACTTCTGCCTTGTAGCTCTGGTGATCGTCGGCCGAACTGTTGTTATAGACCATATTGGCCTTGAAGCCGCTGTAATGCTTGTTGATCACTATGTTGACTACGCCGGCCACCGCGTCGGAGCCCCAGGCGGCAGAGGCGCCACCGGTCACGATGTCCACGCGCTCTATGAGGCTGGTCGGGATGGTCGACAAATCGACGCCACCGATGGCCGGCGGCCCAGATGCATTAGGGTTCGATGTGGCAACGCGTTGGCCGTCGAATAGCACTAGGGTTCGCACCACGCCCAGATTGCGCAGGTTGATAGTATCCAGCCCGGCGTCGCCCTGTGACGCATTACCGGAGTGCGAGCCGTTACCGGGCGAGTCGGATATGCCGACCGA
>JAPLPI010000334.1 GCA_026400305.1 Alphaproteobacteria bacterium
GACGCAGGCACACTTTAAAGTCGAAGAAGCGGTCGGCATGGGCGCGGACCGGGGCCAGCACGGGCGGGCGGTCCATCTGAAGAACCGTAGAAGCCTTTTTGGCGGCCGGCGCGGTGGCCGGGGGCGAAGACTGTGCGGCACAGCCGCCCATGCCAAGAACGCCGCCCAGTGCGAGCGAATTTCTCAGAAGATGCCGCCGGTCCATCAGCCCACCCGTATAACCCCACAGTTTTATAGCAGAGAAAGCGGGGCCCGTCAGCGGTCACAACGCCGCTTCAACCCGGCCGTGTCGCAGCCCAGATGACATGGCGCACGCCGCGCCCTTTATTTGCGCGCACCTTGACCACTTCCACGGCAAAACCGGCGCGGCGCAATTGCTCGGTGAAAACATCGCTGGGCGCCGCCGACCAGATCGTCAGCAGCCCCTTGGGCCGCAGCGCCTTGCGCGTCGCTTCCAGCCCGCGCCGGGTATAGAGACGGTCGTTGGCGCTGCGGCTCAGCCCATCCGGGCCATTGTCCACATCCAGCAATATGGCATCGAAAGCGTCTTTGGCGCTGGCGATGGCGGCGCAGACATCGCCTTCATGGATCCGCACCCGCTTGTCATCCAGGCACCCGGCGGTCAGTTCTGCCATCGGCCCGCGTGCCCATGCCAGAACAGCGGGCACCAGTTCGGCAACCAATATTTGTGCATCTTTGCCCAGCCACGCCAGCGCCGCGCGCAAGGTGAACCCCATGCCATAACCGCCGACCAGGATGCGGACATTGCGGCGGCCGCGCAGCAGTTCGCAGGCCAGGTCCGCCAGCGCAATTTCCGAACTGCTCATGCGGCTGTTCATCAGCGGCGTGGGGCCTGCAAATATCGCGAACTCGGTGCCCCGCTGCATAAGCCTGAGTTCCCCCTCGCCGCCGGGCACCGCCGCCGTGTCGAGATGGACCCAGGGGATCATCGTTTGGCTTTTGCGGGCTTCTTGGCCGGCTTAGAAAGCTTCACAACTTTCTTGGCCGCGGGCTTGGCAGCCGCCTTTGGCTTGGGTACCGCCTTTGGCTTTTCTGCTGACTTCTTTTCCACCACCGCCTTGGGCGCGAGTTTTATTTTCACGGCCGGTGCGGAAGGCAAAGGCGCAGTCTTGGGCGCAGCGGCTTCCACCTCTACCGGCTCCTTGGTCTTGGGCGGCAATGGCGGAACAGACTGGCCAGCCATCAACATCAGTAGGCGCGACGACAGCGTCTTGGGCTTGGCGCCGGCGGCATCCACCGGCGCGTCAGTTAGGAACGCTTTCACATCGGTCTTGGAACGACAGATGCGGGCCTTGCCGGAATTGACCATGACGGGACCGTCGATCAGCGAGGGATGTTCCACCACACCGTCCCAGAATTCGTTTTCGCTAAGGAAACGGTCATCGAGCTGTAGCGAAAGAAACAAGGGATCGTATTTCTTCACCAAGCTCTGCTCGCTGATCTTCAGCAGCGCGGACAATTGCTTGAGCGCATCGCGGCTGGGCGGCGCGGTGATATAATCAATGACGACAGGCTCCTGCCCAGTCCGGCGCACTTCTTCCAGCACATCGTCGCAGATGTCGGTGTCCGGATCGCAATAGACGGTGAGCTGCGCGGCGGCCTTTTCCCTGGGCCTGGGCGCTTCCTGCACGGGCGCCGGCGGGGTTGGCAGCAGCACCAGATTCACGGCCTTGGGGCCCTTGGCATCGGGCTGGGTTTCGAACGAGACGCGCTGGCCGGGCTTCAGCCCCGGCACGCTACCGGATGATGCGGTGGGGACAAAGACATCCTTGCCGCCGCCATCAGGGGTGATGAAACCAAAACCCTTGGCGACATTGAAAAACTTGACGGTACCGTGCGGCATGAAAATCCTGATCGCATAGCCGGGCGAACACTTCGCCCTGCGTGATAGTGATAGTCAGTCTTGGGGTTTCGACGGTCCCGCACCCTTTGGGCGGATGGCACATGACAGTGCCATATCGAATCCTGAACATAACTATAGTCGGCAGGATCAGGATTGCCAAGCTGCGCGAGACCCGAATATCCGGCGCAATGGTTGGCGGACAGGCTGTCCGTACCAAAGAAGCTTGGTATAGGTGAGTTCCCGCGCAGCCAGGTCACACCCGCCCCGCCACCACCGAATTTCGCCGGCGCCGTATAGAGATTGCTGTCCACCACATCGCCACGTAACTGCCACGTCACCAAGCGCTGCTGGCCGGCAAGCGTCTCCGGGCTGTAGTGATCATTGACGTCACCGGGGTGACCGGCGTCAACCTCCTTAGAGAGGTACCCTAATAAAGTTGGCTTCATCCGCGGGCCGCCAGCATCTCATGCGTGAAAGTATCCATCATAGCGGCATTGCGGGGATTTGAAGATTGGCGCTGAAGAAATGGCACATAGGGACGCCAGCGAAATCAAGAATTAAGTAGCTGAAATACCTATATATTTAGGACGTCAAAGACCGCACACCAAAAAATAATATCATCAGGAAATGGGACTGAAACGCTTGGGGTTGGCTATGCGTGGGGTAGAGCAACTGAAATCGCAGCTTTCGAAAAAAACGAGCATGGCAGCATTAAACTTCGGTGCCCAGACAGGTGGCTGGTTTGTGATGCCTACCGAGTGAAGAGTTTCAAATCAACTGCATCACCCATCATCGCGTAGCCATAGTCGTTGGGATGTAAATGGCCGCCGGAGTCCGCCGCGCTTAAAAGTTTTCCCGGATGATGAGGGTCGCGTGTGGCGATATCAAAATCAACCACACCGTCGAATGCACCACTGTTACGGATCCACTCGTTCACCTTTGCGCGCGCCACCTCACCTTCCGGTGAGTAGCTAGCAGAACCTTCAAATGCCGTAATGGTGCCGCCGATCACTTCAACGCCTCTGGCATGAGCACGGGCAACCAGCTGAGCCATAGCCGCAATTATTTCGTCAGCGCTTACCGCTTCGGCCGGCTTACGCCGACTATACTGAATATCATTGATTCCTAGAAGAATTATGACTTTTGTAACGCTTGGAACCGCCAACACATCGCGGTCGAACCGCGACAGGGCACTGGTGGATGGGGTATCGTGCAGAAGCCGATTGCTGCCAATGCCTGCATTGACCACCGACCAGCCGCGTGTGGAGCGACTTGCCTGGAGGCGTTCCGCCAATCGGTCCGACCATCCGCGAAATGCGCCGCCTGTCGAGGCGACCCCTTCCGTAATCGAGTCGCCAAAGCATACGACCGTATGACTTCCGCTCTCCGGCACAACGTCGACTTCACTAAGATGGTTACCGCTACGGGCGGCGATCGCATCCATCAGTGTCGGCGCGTCCACCTGATTTCCCGGGGCCGCCCAGGCAGTCAAGGCATAAAGGGTATGGGCAGGAGGCACAGTTTCGTCAGGGTAAAATACTGTCACCGCAAGTTTTGAAAGAGCTGGAACCTGCCAATCAACCGGATCGCTTAATAGCGGGGTACCGGCAGGGATCAATGCGTTTAGTCGTCCAGCAAAAGAAAGAACATGATCACTGCCCGGGACAATTTCACCATTTTCCGAGGCCAAGGCAATGTGTGCCTCACCTATGTGCAGCTTATTGCTCGAAAATTCGTTACTGAACCGGACACGAATAACATGGGCGGCAATGCTCAAGCGCACAACTTCTCGCACCGTTGTCTCTGCCCGGTAGGCTGGCAGTGGTGCGAATCCCACTGGCACGACGCGAGGATTACCATCACGCCCGACAATCGTGACAGGAGGAGATTGGTTATACGCTGTTGGGACATGGCCAAAGGCGCCGAGCCATACCGGCTTCGCAGGTAAGGTTGCACCAGGAAACATAATCATGCTTACCAGCGTCACAACGAGATTAAGCGCGCGTCCCGTTCTACTCATAAGGAGTGGCCTTTCAATTTGCGAGGAGGGTCAGCACCCTTTTAAAGCCATTCAAGCTGCGCCTGCGTCAGAGACATGAATTTTTTAATCAATCTCTCAATATGTGACATCTGCGCCTAAGACGAACTCTTTAAAAATGTTAGAGACATTTTGTGCTGTGACATGTCACATATGTATTAAAGAAACCATATAAAAAGCTCGCGCAGAACGTATTTAAAGCGTCCGAAAATGCAGATGGATAAATATCATATATTGATATTTGTGTAGGATCTGCTGTATATGATTTGCAAAATTCCCCTTGCGACCTCTCCGCTCACATATCTCGATACTCCAACACGGCGTCAAACATGCAACCCAAGACCATTTCAAAGAAGAAAATCCAGTCATCACTCATCCGGTCAAAAACGAAAACGAAATCCGCCAAACCCAAGAAACTGTTAGGCAGCCAAACGCTTTTGCGGGGTCTCAACAT
>JAPLPI010000034.1 GCA_026400305.1 Alphaproteobacteria bacterium
TGCGCCGTCATGGGCTGGCCGGGCCACACGGGGCAAACCTCGTTGGCGGCGTTGTCGCAGACGGTGAAGACGAAATCGAGATGCGGTGCGCCGGGCGCGGAAAATTCGCTCCAGCTTTTCGAACGCAAGGCGGCGGTGGGATAGTCCAGCCGCTTCAAAAAATCCAGGGCGTAAGGATTGACCTGCCCCTTGGGATCGGATCCCGCCGAAAAGGCGCGAAACTTGTCGCCCCCCACGCGGTTCAGGATCGCTTCGGCCAGGATCGAGCGGGCGGAATTGCCGGTACAGAGAAACAGGACATTGTAGGTCATGCACGTTGCCTTCGTTTTGGCGGGCAGCAGGACGTCGCGACGGCGGCCAGCGGCGCGCAGATTTCCGCCCGTCCGCCACAGCAGTCCTCGGTCAGAAACAACAGCAGCCCGCTCATCTGCTCGAAATCTACGGCATAGATGATGGAGCGGCCGTCCCGGCGCGCGTGGATCAGCCCCGCGTTCGACAGCATCATAAGCTGGGCCGACATGGTGTTGGCGGCGGTCTTCAGCTGGCGTGCAATGTCCCCAGCCGCCATGCCGCCGGGACCGGCTTTCACAAGCGCCCGGAACACGGAGAGTCGGCCCTCATGGGCGAGCGCCGACAGCGTGCGGACGGCCATATATGTTTCCATAATCCATGAAATATAGAAATAATAAAGGCTGTCAATACGGGCTGGCCGGCAAAGAAAAAGCCCGCGAGGCGAACCTCGCGGGCTTTGGCCTTTTGGACTTCGTCCTGCGCTTACGGCAGCAGGGTGAAGTTGTAGGTCAGGGTCGCAACAACGCCGCCCGAGCAGGCGTGGCGTGTGGCCATATAGAAGGCGCCGCACTGGGCGGTTCCCAGGTCGGTGCCGCTATAGCGGACGTCCAGCGCGAAGCCCTTGTAGGTCGCGGTGGCGCCGATATCGCCATAGGTGTAGTCGCGCGAACCGACCAGGCGGGCATTCTCGGCCCACTGGTGACCCAGGTTGCCGCTGATGCTCAGCCAGTCGAGCAGGGTGTAGGTGACGTTGCCGTAAAGTGCATTACCTTCGCCGCCGTCGAACGCCAGGTTGTTCGACCAAGCATAGCTGGCCTGCAGCGAGACCGGGCCGAATGCCTTGGTCAGCTGGTTGATCAGCTCAAAATAGTCCGGACGCGACGCGCCGACCGCGACGTTGGCTGACGGATAGGCGTAGTAGTAGGGCATGAAGTTCCAGTCGATGCCCCACAGGTCGGTGTGCTTGCCGCCATAGATGTCGAGTTCGACATGGGGATTGCCGCTGGAGGTCGGGTCGAAGTCGACCTGCGAGGCCCAGGCACCGACATAGAAGCCATCGGGGCCATTGAGGTTCAGCGAGCCCTGCGGCGCGAAGTTGCGGTCGTTCTGGCTGATACCGCGAAAACGATAGTCGCTGGTCGCCGCGGCATAACCGGTGAGGGTCCAGTTGGGCGCAGGCGCGTCTTCAGCGAAAGCTGGGGCGACGGAAAGTGCCACGCCAACCAGGCTGACCGTGCCCAAAATCATCTTGGTCAAATAGTTCATTTCAAGTCCTCTCGTTGTTGGGCGCTCGAATCGCGCTGCGTTACCGGGGCGGGGGCCGGTTCGTCGTGACAGTTCTGTTTCGCGGGTTCGATCTCAATAAGGTGACTTGTCTTTTTGGCCCTGTTTGGCCGCCGGAAAGCGTGATTTTAGTACCTGTTGTTGCAATGCAACATGAGGTTGCCTAATTATTGGGCGCACGGCCTTTTACCTGAGCAGGACGCTCAAAAGTTAAAGCTTTCTGAATGCGGCCGCGGACCGTTTAATCTCTGCCAAACGGCCAAAAGGACTCAGTGTGCGGCTCCAGAAATTTTACTGCTAACGATGCGTATCATCCTCATCCGGCACGGCCAGCCGCACATCGCGCTCAGCCCGAAGGCCAGCCATGCGGGCTTTGCCGATTACATCGATACTTATGAAGAAGCCGGCCTGGCGCCGTCCGATCTTCCGCCCCAGGAGCTGCGCGATCTGGTGAAAGAGCTGGACCATGTCTTTACCAGTGACAGACCCCGCAGCCGGCAAAGCGCCGCCGTGCTGGCGCCGCATGCTGCACTGACCGCCGATCCCCTGTTCGCCGAAGCGCCGCTGGCGCCGCCGCGCATTCCGCTGCTGCGCATGGCGGTTCCCAAATGGGCGGTGGTGTCACGTATCCTGTGGCACGCCGGCTTTGCGCCGGGCATCGAAAATGCGTGGGCGGCGGCGCGCCGCGCCGACCGGGCCGCCGATCTTCTGGTGGCGCGGGCGCTAGAGGCTGGCACCGCCGTATTGGTGGCGCACGGCTATTTCAACTGGATGATCGGCCGACGGCTGAAGCGGCGCGGTTTTGTGCGCACCGGAAGACATCAGGCGCGTTACTGGAACACCGTGATCTACGAGAAGATCTCATGATCGAAGAGAAACTCGAAATACCCACTATCAAGGCCAAAACCTTGCTGCTGCGCCCCGATGACGGAAGCACAAGCTTGCGCTAAATGTGACGAGACGCCAGAAGAGACACTCTATGATCCGGTTGGCCTCAATTTTATTGGTTCTTTTTGTGACAGGGGCGCTCACGACCGAGGTCGGTGCCGCGCCCGTGTTGCGCTATGTCAGCCAGCGCTCCGACAGTGCCTATTTACGCGAAGGCCCCACCTTTGCCCACAAGGTGCTGTGGCAATACCGCCATCGCGGCTATCCCTTTGCGGTGATCGCCCAGTTCGACATCTGGCGGCGGGTCCAGGCGGCCGATGGTACCGTTGGCTGGATGAGCGCCTCCATGCTGACCGACCAGCGCACCGTGCTGGTCACCGGCAAGGGGCGGGTCAAGATCTTCGCCGATACGAACAGCGGCAAGGTGGTGGCGCTGGCCGATCCGGGCGTGGTCGCGAGCCTGAAATCCTGCACGCGCGAGGCCTGCCGCATACGCGGTGAGAAAAGCATTGCCGGCTGGATTGCCAAGGACCGCATCTGGGGCGTTGCCCCAGGCGAGGTATTCGACAAGCTTCCGCGGCGTTAGTGCCGGAAGTGGCGCATGCCGGTGAAAACCATCGCCAAACCGGCTTCATCGGCGGCCGCGATCACATCGACATCCTTCACCGAGCCACCCGGCTGGATCACCGCTGTGGCGCCGGCCTCGGCCACCGTCAGCAGGCCATCAGGGAAGGGGAAGAAGGCTTCTGACGCCGCTGCCGAACCCACGGTGCGGGGCTTGTCCCAGCCGGCGATCTTGGCGGCATCCTTGGCCTTCAGCGCGGCGATGCGCGCGGAGTCCACGCGGCTCATCTGGCCGGCGCCGATGCCGGCGGTGCTGCCGTCCTTCACATAGATGATGGCGTTGGACTTCACATGCTTTCCGATGGTGAAGGCCAGCAGCATGTCGGTGATTTCCTGTTCTGTCGGCTGGCGCTTGGTAACGATTTTCAGTTCTTTGCGTGTGATGCGGCCATTGTCGCGGGTCTGCACCAGTAAACCGCCCGCCACCGAGCGATAGGTCAGGGTGGGCGTCAGCGGATCGGGCAAGCCGCCGGCCGTCAGTAGGCGTAGGTTCTTCTTGGGCGCCAAAATCTTGCGCGCGTCTTCGTCCGCGTCGGGGGCGATGATCACCTCGGTGAAGATCTTGGAAATCTCTTCTGCGGTGGCGCCGTCGAGCGTCGTGTTGAAGGCCAGCACGCCCCCAAAGGCGCTCTGAGTATCGCAGGCCAGCGCGGCGAGATACGCATCTTTCAGTGTCTTGCCCAACGCGACGCCGCAAGGGTTCGCATGCTTTATGATGGCGCAGGCGGGGCCCGCCTTGGGATCGAATTCCGCCACCAGCTCGTAAGCGGCGTCGGTGTCGTTTATGTTGTTGTAGCTGAGCGCCTTGCCCTGTAGCTGCTGGGCGGTGGCGACGCCGGGACGGCTGGAGCCGTCCACATAGAAGGCCGCTTCCTGATGCGGGTTCTCGCCATAGCGCAGGCCCTGACGCAGCAGACCGCCAAAAGCGCGGCGGCGGGGCGGCTCTTTGTCGCCATCCTTGGCCAGTTCGTCGGCAAACCAGCCCGACACGGCGGCGTCATAGGCGCCGGTGCGGGCAAAGGCGCGCTGCGCCAGCTTCTTGCGCAGCGCCAAAGTGGTGCCGCCTCCATTGGCCTTCATTTCGTCCAGCACGGCGGTGTAATCTTCGACATCCACCACCACCGTCACCCAGTCATGGTTCTTGGCCGCCGAACGGGTCATGGCCGGGCCGCCAATGTCGATATTCTCGATGGTGGTTTCGAAATCGGCGCCGCGCGCCACGGTGGCTTCAAAGGGATAGAGATTGCACACGAGGAGATCGATGCCGGCGATGCCATGTTCCTTCATCGACGCGGCATGATCGGCCTTGTCGCGCAGGGACAACAGGCCACCATGCACCATCGGGTGCAGGGTCTTGATCCGCCCATCCATCATTTCGGGGAAATTGGTGATCTCGGAAACGTCGCCGACTTTCAGGCCCGCATCGCGCAGCGCCTTGGCGGTGCCGCCGGTGGAAATCAGCATCACTCCCTGGTCCGAAAGGCCCTTGGCGAACTCCAACAGTCCGGTCTTGTCGGACACGGACAGCAGGGCGCGTGAAATCTTGCGAACGGTCATATGGCGGGTTTCCGGGCTGGACGCCCGCCGCTCTTAGCGCCTGTAAAACGAATATAAAAGGGCCAGGAACCCACTTGCACACAGCGACCACAGGACCGGGATATTATAGTGCTGGTGGTTCCAGTCGATAACGAAATCCCCCGGCATGGGGTCTAGCTCTAGCGCAATGATGACCGGGCACAGGATGGCCCCGCCCACCGCCAGAATCAGCAGCGAGATTGCCAGCTTACGCATAGTCCGCCGCCATGCCCGTCGGCGTGGGCGTTAGCCCCAGCCGCGTGAACAGCGCCTGATCGCTATCGGTGCCTGGATTGGGGGTGGTCAGCAGCTTGGCGCCGGTGAAGATGGAATTGGCGCCGGCCAGGAAGCACAGTGCCTGGGTCTCGTCGCTCATCTCCTCACGCCCCGCCGTCAATCGCACCACGGATTTTGGCATGGTGATGCGGGACACCGCGATCACGCGCACGAAGTCGATCGGATCCAGCGGCTGGGCTAGAGCCTGGGGCGTGCCCGCGATCTGCACCAGCGCGTTGATGGGCACGCTTTCGGGATGGACGGGAAGGGTGGCCAGGGCATGGATCAGCCCGACCCGGTCGGTGGCGTTTTCGCCCATGCCGACAATGCCGCCACAGCAGACATTGATGCCCGCGTCCCGCACATGCGCCAGCGTGTCCAGCCGGTCGTCATAGGTGCGGGTGGAAATGATGTGGCGGTAATATTCTGGCGAGGTGTCCAGGTTGTGATTGTAGTAATCCAGCCCGGACTGTTTCAGCCGCGCCGCCTGCGCACCGGTCAGCATGCCGAGCGTGACGCAGGTCTCCATGCCAAGCGCCTTGACGCCTTCGACCATGGCGCAGACCGTTTCCAGGTCCTTATCTTTGGGATTGCGCCAGGCCGCCCCCATGCAGAAGCGCGACACGCCGGTGGCCTTGGCGGCGCGGGCTTCTTCCAACACATTTTCCACTTCCATCAACTTGGAAGCTTTCAGGCCGGTGTCGTATTTCGCCGACTGGCTGCAATAGCCGCAATCCTCCGGACAGCCGCCGGTCTTGATGGACAGGAGCTGGGAGACCTGGACCTGGGTGGGATCGAAGTGGGCCCGGTGCACCGTGGCGGCGCGGAACATCAGTTCGGGAAAGGGCAGGGCGAACAGGACGGCGATTTCCTCGCGGGTCCAGTCGGATCTGTGGGTGTCGTGCAGGGCGCGGGCGGGAGCGTTCATGGACCTATTCTAGGGGGCTATTTTGGTCCTGTAAAAGAGTGGACGGGACGGGTCCAAAACGCTAACAAAAGCCACCGTCTGACGACCCTGTGCCCCAGTGGTGGAATGGTAGACGCGGCAGACTCAAAATCTGTTGCCGCAAGGCGTGCTGGTTCAAGTCCGGCCTGGGGCACCAATCTGGCATCTCGCGAATACGGGTTCAGTTTCTTGACGATCCGCGGAGCAATTCGCGATGGTTGACTTGCAATCCGGATGGCCTAGCCTCCTCTCCAACCACAATCTTTCGGAGAAAAAGATCATGCGCTTTGCCATTACCGCCGCTCTCTTCACAACTGCCCTTTTGTGCGCGCCGGCCCTGGCCCAGAACGTCACGCCCGCCATTGCCGCCGCCGTGGCCGATGCCGGCCGCCCCGATGCCGACAAGGAACGCGACGCAGCCCGCAAGCCGGCCGAGGCGGTCGCGTTTGCCGGGGTAAAGCCCGGCATGGTGGTGGGC
>JAPLPI010000174.1 GCA_026400305.1 Alphaproteobacteria bacterium
CACCGCCCCGACCGCATCAATATGCATGCCGCCATGTCGCAAACCGTGCTGGCGGCGCGCGCCGCCGACATCACAGTGCTGGACGGGGTGTACAATGCGCTGGACGACATGACCGGTTTTGCCAACGCCTGCACCGAAGCGCGCGATTTCGGCTTTGACGGCAAGAGCGTCATCCATCCGAGCCAGGTTGCCCCGGCCAAGGCGGCCTTTTCGCCATCGCTGGACGAAATTGCCTATGCCCGGCGGGTGCTGGCTGCCTTTGCCGCCCAGCCCGGCGCCAGCGTCGTCACCCTGGACCGGCACATGCTGGAAGCGCTGGATGCCGCCAGCGCACGGCGCACCCTAGCGCGCGCAGGGCACTAGATGCTGCTGACCCAGTACCGGGACTTGGGTGCGCGCTGTGAACTGTGCCCCGATTCGGCCCAAGAAAACGCCGTGAACCGCCTGTCCGAGCTGGCCGCGGCGCTGGCGCAAAAGCCCGCTTTCATTCTGTTCGGCAAGAAGCCGCCGCCGCGCAGGCTTTACATCTGGGGCGATGTGGGGCGCGGCAAGACGTTCCTGATGGACCTGTTCTTCAGCGCGGCCAAGGTGACCAGGAAGCGCCGCGCCCATTTCAACCGCTTCATGGTGGATGTGCATGCCCGCATCCATGCGATTCGCCAGCGCGCCAGATCGAGCGATCCCATCACCGTGGTGGCGCGAGACCTGGCCGCAGAGGCGCGGCTTTTATGTTTTGACGAATTCCAGATCACAGACGTTGCCGATGCCATGATCCTGGGCCGGCTGTTCGACCGGTTGTTCGCCGAAGGCGTCACCATTGTCGCCACGTCAAACGTCCCGCCCGATCGTCTTTATGAAGGCGGCCTGAACCGCCAGCTCTTTTTGCCCTTCATCGCCGAGATCAAGCAGCGGCTGGAGGTGGTGGAGCTGAACGGTCCCACCGATTACCGGTTGCAGCGCATTTCCGGCATCACCGTCTATATGACGCCGCTGGGGCACCAGGCCGATAGCGAAATGAACGCGGCCTGGCGGCGACTGACCGATACCCCCCACGGCAAGCCATCGAGCCTAGCGGTGCTGGGCCGCAAAGTCCCGGTACCGCAGGCGGCACGCGGCGTGGCGCGTTTCGACTTTCGCGACCTGTGCGCCCAGCCCTTGGCGGCGGCGGACTTCCTGGCAGTGGCGCAGGAATTTCATACCCTGTTGCTGGATCGTATTCCCGAACTGTCGCCGGAGAATTGCAACGAGGCACGGCGCTTCATTCTCTTGATCGACACTTTATATGACGAGGGCGTGAAGCTGGTCTGTTCGGCAGCCGCACCGCCCGAACTGCTGTATCCCGCGGGCGACGGTGCCGAAGCCTTCCGCCGCACCACCTCGCGCCTTGCCGAAATGCAGAGCGAAGACTATCTCAGGCGCGGTCACGGCATTCACGGACTGGCGCAATGACAAATGTTCTTTGGGCGTGTGCGTTCGTACTGGCCTGTATCGGTTTTTACCGGTTCGGCCTGCCCTGGCTGAAACGCTTCGACCAGGCCAATGTCGCGCGCATTGCCCAGCAGGAGCGCGACAAGGCCGACGCCAACGCTCATATCCGCCACGCCCTAGACGTGGCCAATGAGCAGGTCGAGGAAATCCAGGAGATCAAGGTCGGGGCCGCGACCCATTACCTGTTTGAGGCCCAGACCTTCGCCACCCGCGACGAGGCCGAGGAAATGCGCGCAACCCGCGTCGGTACGGTGGCAAGGCGTTTCTATGAAGATCTGCCGGCGGCCCTGGCAGGCGCAGCGGAACGCGGCCGCATGTCGGCTCGCGAGCGGGCCTCAACGCGCTGGAAAAAGACCGTCTATTAGGCCGCTTCGCCCTTCATCAGCTTGGGGAGCTTGCCGACATCCCCGCCGGCGTGGCGCATGAAAAAGCGCCGCGCGGGACCGATGGAATCGACGATGCCTAGACCCAGATCGCGCAGGTGCCGCAGTGGAGCGATGTCGTTGGAGAACAGCCGATTCAGCGCATCCATGGTGCCGCCCATCACCACCGAATCGAACCGGCGCCAGCGCTCATAGCGCTTCAAGGTATCCAGCGCGCCGACATCGCGGCCCAGCCGTGCCGCGTCCAGCAGCACTTCGGCAAGGGCGGCGGCATCCTTCAGGCCCAGATTCAATCCCTGCCCGGCGATGGGATGAATGCCATGCGCGCAGTCGCCGGCCAGGGCAAATCGCGGCCGCACGAAATCCCGCGCGATATGAAATGAAAGCGGATAGGACCAGCGCGGTCCGGTCGATGTGGTCTGCCCCAGATGCGAGCCAAAGCGGCGCAACAGTTCGGCGTTGAAGCCGTCTTTGTCTAGCGCCAGTAATCCCGGTGCCTTCTTCTTGTCTTCGGTCCACACTAGGGAGGAACGGGTGCCCGTCATCGGCAAAATCGCGAACGGACCCGAGGGCAGGAAATGCTCATAGGCCACGCCATTGTGCGGCTTCTCATGTTCCACCGTCGCGACGATGCCGGTCTGGGGATAGGACCAGCCGATCACCTGCACACCCATCTGGCCACGCAGCGGCGATTCGCGGCCATCGGCGGCTATCACCAAGGCTGCTGAAATTTCTTCGCCGTTCGCCAGCCGCGCCACGGCACGGCCCGCCTCCACCGTCAGAAACTTGATCGCGGTGGGCGTCAGGACTTCCATATTCGCTTGCCGCGCGACCGCTTCGTGCAAGGCGGTGCGGATATGCCGGTTCTCCGCGATATGGCCCAGGGCATCGGCCCCCACTTCCTGGGCGTCGAAATGCAGCGAGAAGAGTGAGGCGGCTTTGCCGGCCTGTCCGTCGGTGACCAGGATCTCGCGGATGGGCTGGGCATGGGGCTTCAGGCTGTCCCACACCCCCAGGGCCGTCAGCATCCGCACACTGGCATAGGCCAGGGCCGAGACCCGGCCATCGAACTTGGGGTCCAAGGCCGCGGCGGGGGGGGCGGCATCTACCACCAGCACCTTCATGCCGCCCTGGGCCAAGGCCAGCCCCAGCGGTAGGCCCACCATGCCCCCGCCACTGATCAAAATATCGGCCTGCTTCACTGCCCACATCCTTTGCACATATTTTATGCAAAAACTCATTCTTGCGTAATAAGCAGGCAAATTACTCTGCCTGTTTTTGAGTCATTGTGACTCATTTTTGGTAAAAAATACTTTTTTTACAATGGCTTGGCTTTCTGCCCGAAAGTTGGCCCGCTTCTTGAAAATTCGCTAAAGCCGGGCCCTTCGACCGGCGCTGGCAATAACATGAAAGGACGGCAGATGAAGCTTATTACGGCGATCATCAAACCCTTCAAGCTCGATGAAGTGCGCGAGACTCTCTCGGCGCTCGGCGTTCAGGGCATGACGGTGACTGAGGTCAAAGGCTACGGACGGCAAAAGGGGCATACGGAAATCTATCGCGGCGCGGAATACGCCGTGAGCTTCCTTCCCAAGCTTAAAATCGAAGTGGCAGTGAAGAGCGAATTGCTCAGCGCGGTGGTCGATGCGATCACCTCGAAAGCAAAGACCGGCCAGATCGGCGACGGAAAGATTTTCGTCACGCCGCTCGAGCAGGTCGTGCGTATCCGCACCGGCGAAACGGATGGCGACGCGCTGTAAGCCCGCAAGACTTAAAGCCGTCCACAAAGAGGACTGAAAAATGAGAATTGAACCTTTGAAGAAAACGGGTCTCGCCACACTTGCCAGCGCCGGCATGCTTGCGCTGACTGCGGGCGCGGCCTTTGCGGCAGATGCTCCCAAGGATCCGCTGAATTCTGGCGATACAGCATGGATGATCACATCATCAGCGCTGGTGCTGATGATGACCATCCCGGGCCTGGGCCTTTTCTATGGCGGCATGGTCCGCAAGAAGAACGTTCTGGCTACCCTGGCGCAGAGCTTCGGTGCCACGGCACTGCTCACCGTCCTGTGGATGGTGATCGGCTATTCGATCGCCCTAACGCCCAATCCCGATGCTGGCATGAACGCCTGGATCGGCGGCTTCGGCAACCTGTTCCTGAACAAGATGACTCTGACCAGCATCAATCCGCTGGGACCGACGATTCCGGAATCTGTCTACATGTTCTTCCAGATGACCTTCGCGATCATCACCCCGGCGCTCATCGCGGGCGCCCTGGCTGATCGTATGAAGTTCAGCGCCTTCCTGTGGTTCATGGCCCTGTGGCTGATCCTGGTCTATTGCCCCATCGCCCATTGGGTCTGGGGTGGCGGTTGGCTCGGCACGGCCGGCGCGATGGACTATGCGGGCGGCTCGGTGGTGCACTTGAACGCGGGCACCGCGGCTCTGGTGACCTGCCTTGTCCTTGGCAAGCGCATCGGCCTAGGCAGCGAGAACATGACGCCGCACAACCTGGTCCTGTCTGTAATCGGCGCTTCACTGCTGTGGGTTGGCTGGTTCGGCTTCAACGCCGGCTCCGCCGTCTCCGCCGGCTACAATGCCGGTATGGCTGCCGCCGCGACGCAAATTGCGACTGCCGCTGCCGCGCTGGGCTGGATGGTTGCCGAATGGATCATCGCCAAGAAGCCTTCCGTGCTTGGCATGATCTCCGGCGCCGTTGCCGGCCTTGTGGCGATCACCCCGGCATCGGGCTTTGTTGATCCGGTGGGCGCGCTCATCATCGGCATCGCGGCCGGCGTGGTCTGCTAAACTTCGACCAGATGATTGCACAGTTCAAGGATGTGGGAGCGGTGTTCGTATATTGCGCAATCGTCACCTTCATCATCCTGAAGGCTGTTGACCTAGTCATCGGCCTGCGCGTCTCGCCCGAAGTTGAAGTCGAAGGTCTCGACATCAACCTGCATGGCGAAACCGTTCACGACTAGTCGCGTACGTAACTTCTCCCTAACTTGGGGCGATCCTCACGGAACGCCCCAAGTTTTTTGTGGTCGCTCTCGCTTAGCGAACACTCCGGGCGCCCTTCTCACGAAGGGCGCCCTTTTTCTTTCCGGGCCGGACCTTTATGGTCCGGCGCCATGTCTGAACCCACCCGCTTGGATGCCCTGCCCGATGGCCCCTTTGCGCGTCTGGCCACGCTTCTGAAGGAAGTGGAGCCCGGCAAGGAGCCCATCAGCCTGGCCTTGGGCGATCCGTCCGGTACGGTGCCGAACTTTGTGAAAGAGGCGCTGGTGCGCGAAGCCGCACGCTTCGGCAATTATCCGCAGATCGCCGGAACACAGGAATGGCGCGAGGCCGCCGCGGCCTGGGTAGCCGCCCGCTTCGGCCTGCCGTCAGACCGCATCAGTCCGGACCGGCATGTCCTGCCGCTCAATGGCACCCGCGACGGGCTGTTCAGCGTGCTGTTTCCGTTTGTGCCGGAACAGAAGGCGGGCCGGCAGCCGATCGTGGCGCTGCCCAATCCCTTCTACCAGGTCTATGCCGCAGCAGCGCTAGCCTCCGTCGCCGAGCCACTTTATGTCCCCGCCCTGGCCGAGAATGGCTTCCTGCCCGATTACGCCGCGCTGCCGGACGATGTGCTGGCGCGTATCGCGGCCGTCTATGTCTGCACCCCATCCAATCCCGAAGGGGCGGTAGCGACGCAGGACTATTTGAACAAGCTTTTCGAACTGGCCGATCGCCACGACTTCATCGTGCTGGCTGATGAATGTTACGCCGACATCTGGTTTGATTCGCGCCTGCTGAGCTTTCACTCCCTGTCCAAGCGGTCCGGCCTGCCGGGCCTTCGCAGCGGCATGGTGGCGGGCTGCGCTAATCTGATCGTCAAGTTCCGCGCCTTCCGCAATGTCGCCGGCCCGCAGGTGCCCACCCCGATCCTGGCTGCCAGCGCCGCCTGCTGGCGCGATGAAGCCCATGTCACGGCGGGCCGCGCCGCCTATGCCGAAAAGATGGCGGCGGCCGAGCGCATCCTGGGAAATCGCATGAAGCGGCCGGGTGGCGGATTCTTCCTCTGGCTGGAGGTCGGAAATGGCGAGGAATTTGCCTTGCGCGCCTGGCGGGAGCAGGGGGTGCGCCTGCTGCCCGGCGCCTATATGGGCCGGGAAATTTCTCCTGGAAAACCCCAGTCAAACCCTGGATTTTCCTACGTTCGGGTGGCACTTGTTAATGACTTGTCAACCATTATGACCGCACTCGAAAGAGTGAGAGAAGTTCTCTAGTGGGCGAGTTCGGCAATGGCGCAGTCTAGGATGATCGGTGGGGTCTATCACCCCCGTGCCCGGGGCGGTGCCATGATCGACGCCCTGGCCGATGCCCGAGCTGCCATGAACCGGCTGGTGCGCATGCTGGCGATGCGCGGCGCAGGCCTGGCTCTGATGCTGGCGGCCGGTGCGGCGCTGGTGGCGCTACTGAGCTATTCCGCCGACGATGCCAGCCTAAACAACGCCAACCTGCGCGACGTCTCCAACTTGCTGGGCCCCTTGGGCGCGGTGGCGGCGGATCTTCTACTGCAGATTTTCGGCTGGGCGGCGCTGGCCTTCCTGGCGCCGCTGCTGGTGTGGGGCGCGCGCGCCTTGCGCGGAAAATCACTGAAATACGCCATGTGGCGCCTGCTGGCCTGGCAGCTGGGCACCGTGACGGTGGCGGCGGGCCTCGGCCTATTGCCGCGCTTCGCCAGCCTGCCCGCGGGCAGCGGCGGCATGATCGGCATCGCCTCTACTGGCCTCTCCGCCCATGCGGCGCATGTCTGGAACACCCCGGCGCTGGCCTGGGCGCTGCCACTGACCTTGCTGATCGCCGGCCTACAACTGGCCTTCCTAGCCACGGGCCTGCGCTTAATGCCCTTGGTGCGCGGCCTTCAGAACATTCCGGCCGGCGCGGTATGGCTTGTGGGGCTGATCAAGAAACCCGATTTCCACTTCGGCCATCATGACGATGACGAAGACAGCGAAGAATACGAAGAGGACGATGAAGGCGCCTATCATCTGGATGAAACAGAAGACGCGCCCGGCGACTTGCGCCCCAACCGTGCCGAGATGCGCCTGGCCGAGCGCCAGAAGACCCGCGTCAAGCGCGATGCCATCACCAACGCCACTACCAAGCGCGCCGACAAGCAGCCGGCGCTGAACCTGGCCTCTGGGGACTACCAGCTTCCCGCCTTGGGCCTGCTTGCCGAACCCGTCGCGGTCAAGGACGCCCATTCTTTGTCTGACGAGGCACTGGAAGAAAATGCCCGTATGCTGGAAGCGGTGCTGAGCGATTTCGGCGTCAAGGGCCGCATCACCGCGGTGCGCCCAGGCCCCGTCGTTACTTTGTATGAATTCGAGCCCGCCGCCGGCGTCAAATCATCCCGCGTGATCTCGCTGTCCGACGATGTGGCTCGCTCCATGTCGGCAGTGGCGGCGCGTATCGCCACCATTTCGGGCCGCAATGTGATCGGCATCGAACTGCCCAACCAGACGCGCGAGACTGTCTATCTGCGCGAAATGTTCGCCAGCAGCGATTATGAAAAGACCCGCGCGCCGCTGACTTTGGCGCTGGGCAAGACCATCGGTGGCGAGCCCCTGATGGCGGACCTGGCCAAGATGCCCCATTTGCTAGTGGCCGGCACCACCGGCTCGGGCAAGTCGGTCGGCCTGAACACCATGATCCTGTCGCTGCTCTATCGCATGTCGCCGCAACAGTGCCGGTTGATCATGATCGATCCCAAGATGCTGGAATTGTCGGTCTATGACGGCATTCCCCATCTTCTATCGCCGGTGGTGACCGATCCGCGCAAGGCCATTGTCGCCCTGAAATGGGCGGTGCGGGAAATGGAAGACCGCTATCGCAAAATGTCCAAGATGGGAGTTCGCGGAGTCGAAGCCTTCAACGAGCGCGTCAAGATGGCCAAGGACAAGGGCGAAATCCTGAAGCGCACGGTCCAGACCGGCTTTGACCGCGAAACCGGTAAGCCGATCTATGAGGATGAGAATCTCGAATTCGAAGCCATGCCCTATATCGTGGTGGTGGTGGACGAAGTCGCCGACCTGATGATGGTATCGGGCAAGGAAATTGAAGGCGCCGTGCAGCGCCTGGCCCAAATGGCGCGCGCAGCAGGCATCCACCTGATCGCCGCCACCCAACGCCCCTCGGTGGACGTGATCACCGGCACCATCAAGGCCAACTTTCCCACCCGCATTTCCTTC
>JAPLPI010000146.1:0-1127 GCA_026400305.1 Alphaproteobacteria bacterium
TCCGCGCCACCCCTATACCCGCGCCCTGCTGTCGGCAGCGCCCACGCCCGATCCCCGCATGGAACAGGCCAAGACACGGCTGCTGCTGACCGGCGACCTGCCCTCGCCCCTGGACCCGAAGGCCCAGCTGACCTTCCTGAAGTCGCGGCTTGGCGAGCCAGGCTACCGGCCAAAACTGGAGCAGATTGCCCCCGGACACTTCGTTGCCGAGCACGATTAAGGCTCACTCCCAGCTGCCAAATGTGTCATAAATCTTGCACCGCGCCGCTCAAAGAAGCGGCCTGCATCAGGTACGGAGACGCATAGCACAGCACAACATTCCAAGGAGGTATCATGAGCAATATCGGGGAATTCCATCATCATATCGATGAGGCGCCGGACAAAAAGTCCCGTACCATGGTGGCCGTTGTCATAGCCATAGCGATCGCGGGCTTCGGGGTCTATGTCTATGAATCGGGGATGTGGAATCCCCAGCCGCACCAGCCCGTCGAACACAGCCAGCTCCCGCACTGAGATAACAGCCGCCCCCGCAATAGCGGCTTTTTTATCGGATGCGCTTCACCTTGTGGTGCAGGTTTTCGTCATTCACCACCAGATTGAAGCTGTGCATCGCGCCCTGACTGATGGTGACCCGCATGCTGGACGCGGGATCGCGCCAACGCACGGGATGCTTTGATGCATCATCGTCGGTCTGCTTCCACACTTGCCCATCCGCCAACGTGATGAAGAAACCGTCGGCCTTCACGTCATAGGACGCCACCGGCTGGTTGTTGACCACGTCCGATCCACCGAACACATCGAAGAGGCCGGAGGCCTTGGGCTTGGGCGGCGGGCCCGTGCGCACGGCAGCGCGTGTCACCGTGGAGGGCAGTAGCGCGGGCTTGGGCTGTTCCTGCAGCAACTTGAGCTGCCCCTGGGACGCCGGCGACAGGCCCAGCCAGGCGCGCATCGGCTGCGCGGCGCCATAATAACAGTCCAGCCACTGGCGATCCTCGGTCAGCTGGGCGCAGCGGGTCAGGTTGGAGACCACGTCCTCGCGCGCGTCGGCCAGCGCCAGGCCGGGAACCAAGGTCCCGCCAACGGCCAGTGCCGCAAAAATCGCCTTACGCATCGCATTCCCCCACTGA
>JAPLPI010000146.1:1188-6077 GCA_026400305.1 Alphaproteobacteria bacterium
TCTTGATGGTACCCCGCAAGACATGGAGCCGGCGCCTTGCCCTGGCAGGCGGCGCGGCGGCAGCGGCCGGCGGAATTTGGGCGCTGCGCCAGCCCGGCGGCAGTCACACCGCCCGGATACCCGATGCCGGAACCTTGAGGCGCGGTAACGGCGCCGAGCCCCAGACGCTCGACAACGCCATGTCCACCGGAACACAGGATGACAACATCCTGGGCGACTTGATGGTCGGCCTGATGACCGAGGATCCTGGCGGCCACCCGGTTCCCGGCATGGCGACCGAATGGAGCACAGCGCCCGATGGCCTGACCTGGTACTTCAAGCTGCGCGATGCGCAATGGTCGGACGGCGCACCCTTGACCGCCGAGGACTTCGTCTTCTCATGGCGCAGGCTGGTCGATCCGGTGACCGGCGCGCCCTACGCCTATTACCTCTATGTGATCAAGAATGCGGAAAGCATCAGCGCTGGCAAGATGAAGCCCGAAGCGCTTGGCATCACAGCGCTGGGACCGAACGAGCTGAAAGTACGGCTAGAGCGGCCCGCCCCCTACCTGCTCCAGATGCTGATGCATGCCTGCACCCACCCCCTGCCGCGCCATGTAGTGATGACCAAGGGCAAGGACTGGGCGCGGCCCGGCAACCATGTCGGCAACGGCGCCTTCCTGCTGAAGGAGTGGGTGCCCAACGGCCATGTTTTGGTGGAAAAGAACCCCCGATTCTTCGACGCGGCCAATGTCGCGCTAGAGCGGATCTATTATTATCCCACCGACGATTACAGCGCCGCCCTGCAGCGCATGCGGGCCGGAGAACTGGACGAGCATGACCGCATTCCCGTCCAGCGCATCGACTGGATCACCGCAAACCTGCCGCAGATCCGTCATCCCGTTCCGATCTTCAGCCTGGAATATATCGACATCAATCATCGCCGCCCGCCCTTCAATGATGTGCGCGTGCGCGAAGCACTGAATCTTGCGCTGAACCGCGAAGCCTGTGCGCAGCGCATCCGCCGGGTGGGCGATACACCCGCCTACAATATCGTGCCGCCAAACATGGCCAATTTCCCTGGCGGCAACAGCTTTGCTTTCCGCGCGCTGGCGCCCAATGCGCGCATCGAACGGGCCCGCGCCCTGATGCGCGAAGCGGGCTTCAGCGAGACCAACCGGCTGACCGCCACCTTCCTGATCCGCAGCACCGCGCCCGGCCCTTACCGGGCGGTGGCCGCCGCCATCCAGCAGATGATGGCGCAGATCTATATCAACATCAGCATCGTCCCGATGGATTTCGCGGTTTTCCTGGCCCAGATGCACGCCCATCAGTTCGACCTGGCGGAACGCGCCTGGGCGGCCGATTTCGACGACGCGGCGACTTACCTGGAATTGATGCAGACCGGCGGGGGCAACAATGACGGGCATTATTCCAATCCTGCCTTCGATGCCCTGCTGAAGTCGGCGCAATCGGACACCGACCTTGCTGCCCGTGGCCGAAAACTGGCGCAGGCCGAAGACATCGTCCTGAAAGACCATGTTATCCTGCCGCTGTGGTTCTGGACCGATCCCAACATTATTTGGCCTTACGTCAAGGGCTGGCAGCCAAACGGCATGGACAAGCACCGCTCGCGCTGGATCAGAATCGACCAGGCGGCGCGCATCAAGCAGTTCACATGAGGCGGTGGCTGCTGGCGCTGCTACTGTTGACGGCGCTTCCCGCGCAGGCACAGAGCGTGCTGAACCGCGGCAATGGTGCCGAGCCGGAGTCGCTGGACCCTGCCCATGCCGGCAGCAGCATGGAGGCCAATATTCTGGGCGACATGATGGTGGGGTTAACCACACTGGATGCGGCCGCAAAGCCGATCCCTGGCATCGCCGAACGCTGGGAGATATCCAAAGACGGGCTAGCCTGGACCTTCCACCTGCGCAAGGCGCGCTGGTCGAACGGCGACGCTGTTACGGCAAATGATTTCATCACCGCCTGGCGGCGGGTGCTGGACCCAAGGACTAGCTCGAGCACGGCGCAGAATCTGTGGGTGCTGAAGAACGCTCACGTCATCAGCGCCGGCACCATGCCGCCGGGCGCGCTGGGCGTCACTGCCCCTGATGCCGCAACCCTGAAAGTCGCCCTGGAATATCCAGCGCCCTATCTGCCCGAGTTGCTAACTCTGGCTGCCGCCCTGCCATTGCCGCCGGGTGCCCTGTTCAAGCCCGGTGCGTACGTCTCCAACGGGCCCTACCTGCTGAAGGCCTGGGTGCCAAACGACCACGTCACCTTGGTAAAGAATCCAAGTTTCTATGAAGCCGCGTCGGTGAAGATCGGTACCGTCAACTATTATCCCACCGTCGATACCCAGGCCGCGCTGCGGCGGCTGCGGGCCGGTGAACTGGACATGCAGACCCCGCTACCCACCGCTGGGCTGCCCTGGCTCAAAGCCAACATGCCCGGCGCAGCGCATGTGATGCCGTCACTGGCGCTAGCTTATCTGGCGATCAATCTGCGCGATCCGGCGCTGGCCGATATCCGGGTCCGCCGCGCCCTCAACCTCGCCTATGACCGTGAGGCGGTGACCGCAAAGGTGCTGAAACTGAAAGAAACGCCGGCTTATTCCTATGTTCCGCCGTCTCTGGATCGCCGCGGGCCGCAAATGGATTTCAAAGCCATGCCGGTCACGACCCGCTTAGCGCTGGCGCACAAATTAATGCAGGACGCCGGTTACGGGCCGTTCAACAAGCTGAGCCTGACCTATCTAACGCCGGGCAATCCCGACAACAAGCGGCTGGCGGCGGTTTACCAAGCGATGACGCGGCAGATCTTCGTCGACCTGCGGATTGTGACAACGGATTATCCGCTGGTGCTGCGTGCCCTGCGCCAGGGCCAGTATCAGCTTGCCTATACCAACTGGCTGGCCGATTTCAGCGACGCAACCAACTTCCTGGACCTGCTGCGAACAGGCAGCCCCGGAAATTATTCCGGTTACAAGAATCCCAAATTCGATGCTGCCATGGCGGCGGCGCAAAAGGAGCCCGATCCGGCCCGGCGCGCCGCCCAGCTGCAGGCGGCGCACCGGATCGCGCTGGCGGACATGCCCTGGGTGCCGATCCGCTTTCTGTCGCAGACCGAAGCGGTGAGCCCGCGGGTGGGCGGCTATGTCCCCAATCCCTGGGACTTCAACCGCAGCCGCTGGCTTTGGATAAAAAAATAAGGCATTTGTTCCCGCGCGTGACCTCGTAGCTCAGCAGGATAGAGCGGCGGTTTCCTAAACCGTAGGCCGGTGGTTCGAGTCCCCCCGAGGTCACCATTATTTATTCAATATAATAAATTAGTTGATGTTTTGCGCTGGGTATTGGCACGGATGATTTTTTGCTCCGGTAAGCGCCCATCCGCGTCGGCCACGATGCCGTCCACGCCGTTGCACGCGGCACACGGGGTCAGACGCAGCGCCAGCCACACCCCGTCCGGCACCGCTGCATAAGCTTCACGCCGTTTTTGCCAGCTTGGCGAGCTGGGTCAGCAGCGCCTTGGCGCCCGCCAGCCGCGCATCCGGCGTCGGCCAGTCGCGGGTGACCACGATCTTCTGGTCGGGCCGCACTTTCATGGTGCCGCTATGCTGGTTGATGAACTGGATCAGCTTCATCGGATTGGCAAAGTTGTTGCCGCGGAATACCACTGTACCGCCCTTGGGACCGGCATCGATCTTCTCCACTCCGGCCAGCTTGGCCAGTTGCTTGATGGTGACGATCTCGAACAGATGCTTGACCTCGTCTGGCAGCGGCCCGAAGCGGTCGATCAGCTCGGCGGCGAAACGGTCGATATCCGTGGCCGTTTCGATCCCGGCCAGGCGGCGATACAGCGACATGCGGACATTGAGGTCGGCGACATAGCCCTCGGGGATCATCACCGAGGCGCCGACATTGATGGTGGGTGACCATTGATCGGTGACATCGGCCTCGCCGCCTTCGCGCATGCTGGAAACCGCCTCTTCTAGCATTTCCTGGTAGAGCTCGATTCCGACCTCGCGGACATGGCCGGACTGTTCCTCGCCCAGGAGATTGCCGGCGCCGCGAATGTCAATGTCGTGGCTGGCGATACTGAACCCCGCGCCCAGCTGGTCCAGCGACTGCAGCACTTCCAGCCGCCGGGTCGCATTCTCGGTCAGCTTCTTGTCCGGCGGCGTCGTCAGATAGGCATAGGCACGCACCTTGGAACGGCCGATGCGGCCGCGCAGCTGGTAAAGCTGTGACAGGCCGAACTTGTCGGCCTTGTTGACGATCAGGGTGTTGGCGGTGGGAATGTCCAGGCCGGATTCCACGATGTTGGTGGAGACCAGCACATCGATTTTGCGCTCATAAAATGCGGTCATCACCTCTTCCAGCAACTTGGGCGCCATTTGCCCATGCGCCAGGGCCACTTTCACTTCCGGCACCACTTCCTTCAGGAAGGTCATGGCATCACCAAGGTCGGAAATGCGTGGCGCAACGAAGAAAGACTGCCCACCGCGATAATGTTCGCGCAGAAGCGCCTCGCGCACCACCAGGGGATCGAAAGGTGTCACGAAAGTACGAACCGCCAGCCGGTCGATGGGCGGGGTGGTGATCAGCGACAGGTCACGCACGCCGGACAGGGCAAGCTGCAGGGTGCGTGGGATGGGGGTGGCCGTCAGGGTCAACACATGCACATCGGCTTTCAAGTTTTTCAGCCGTTCCTTGTGCACGACACCGAAATGCTGCTCCTCGTCCACGATGACCAGGCCCAGACGTTTGAACTGGATGCTTTCGGCCAGCAGCGCATGGGTGCCGACCACGATATCCACCGTGCCTTCGGCCAGGGCGTCCTTGGTTTCCTTTGCGTCTTTCGGGTCCACGAAGCGCGACAGCTGCCGCACTTTGAGCGGAAAACCAGCA
>JAPLPI010000339.1 GCA_026400305.1 Alphaproteobacteria bacterium
GGCGCGCTCTCGGCCTTCTACCACGACAGCCTCGACATCTCGGATCCGCACCAGCGGATGATCGCCTCGTACCGGCTGATCGCCAAGATGCCGACCATCGCGGCCATGGCGTACAAGTACCATGTCGGCCAACCCTTCGTGTATCCGCGCAACGAACTGTCCTTCACTGACAATTTCCTGTGCATGTGCTTCTCGGTCCCGGCCGAGGACTACAAGGTCAACAAGGTGCTCTCCAAGGCGCTAGACACCATCTTCATCCTGCACGCCGATCACGAACAGAACGCTTCGACTTCGACCGTGCGCCTTGCCGGGTCCTCGGGCGCCAATCCGTTTGCCTGCATCGCGGCCGGCATCGCCTGCTTGTGGGGACCCGCGCATGGCGGCGCCAATGAAGCGGCGCTGAAAATGCTGGAAGAAATCGGCACCGTGGACCGCATTCCAGAATACGTCGCCAAGGCCAAGGACAAGACCAGCGGCTTCCGCCTGATGGGCTTTGGCCACCGCGTCTACAAGAACTACGATCCGCGCGCCAAGGCGATGCAGATCCAGGCCCATGCGGTGCTGGACGAGCTCGGTCTGCACGACGATCCGCTGCTGAAGGTGGCGATCGAGCTGGAAAAGGTTGCGCTGACCGATCCCTATTTCATCGAGAAGAAGCTCTATCCCAACATCGACTTCTATTCTGGCATCACGTTGAAGGCGCTGGGGTTCCCCACCTCCATGTTCACCGTTCTGTTCGCCCTGGCCCGGACCGTGGGCTGGATCGCGCAGTGGAAGGAAATGCTGGAAGACCCGCACCAGAAGATCGGCCGTCCGCGTCAGGTCTATACCGGACCCACCGAACGCGCCTATGTGCCGATGGGACAGCGGACGTAGTTACTTCTTTTCGAAAAAGTCGAGCAGGGCACGGGCGGCGCGCCGGGACGGGGTATCATCCCCCTCACCCAGCAGCCGCCCGAAGTCTTTCATGGCTTCGATCTGCGAATCGCGCGCACCGGCATCGCGGAACAGCTTGCTCACCGCCAGCGCCAAATTCTCGGGCGTGGCGCCGCCCTGCAGGAATTCTGGTACAGCCTCGCGGTCCAGCAGGATGTTGATCAGGGTGATGTACTTCACCGTCATCAGGAACCTGGACAGGAAATAGGTCAGCCCGCCGACGCGATAGCCCACCACCATTGGGGTGTTGGCCAGCGCTAGTTCCGCGGTCACCGTGCCGGAGGCCGCCAGCGCCACATCCGCGGCGTCGAAAGCGGCATACTTGTCGGCTTCACCTTCCAGGATATGCAGCGGCGTGGGCCAGTTCTCCGTGGCGGAACGGACTTTATCCGCCACATGCGGCAGGGTCGGCAGCACCGTCACCAGCCCGGGAATTAGACCCGCCAGCAGGCTCACCGCTCCATGAAACACAGGCAGGATGAAACGGATCTCGCTGGTGCGGCTACCCGGCAGAAGCGCCAGCAGCGGCGCATCCGGTGCGATGCCAAGGCGCGCGCGCAAAGCATCGCCGCCGCTGACCTTTGCGGCACGCTCGATCACCGGATGACCAACAAAGACGGCCTTCAATCCGAACTTCTCGAAAAACGGCACCTCAAAGGGAAACAGCGCCAGCACCAGGTCGAAATAGCTCGACATCGCTTTGGCGCGATAGGCGCGTGACGCCCAGACCTGTGGGGCGACATAATCCACTGTGGAAATAGAAGGATCACGTTTCTTGATGCCCCGCGCCACCCGGTGGGTAAAGTCTGGGCTGTCGATCACCACCACCGCATCGGGTTTTGTTCGGACCGCGAACTCCACCGCCTGCTTCACCCTCCGCAGGATAGCGGGAATGGCCGGCACTACTTCGCGCAGGCCCATCACGGCCGTGGTATCCAGCGGATAGAGGCTTTCCAGCCCCTCGCGCGCCATCGCCAGCCCGCCCACGCCGGTAAAAAGGATGCGGCCCGGCGCCAATGCCTTGAGGCCCGCCATCAACTGCGCGCCCAACGCGTCGCCCGACGGCTCGCCGCATACCAGCATTAAGGTTATGGGTTTCACGGTTTCACGCCGATGACGAACAGGCCCAGCCGGTCTGCTTCCGCTGCCACAGCCTGCTTGTCCAGGATCAGGGCCGCTCCCGCTTCCAGCGCAATGCCGGCGAGGAACGCAGCGGCCGCATTGCGCACTGTCTGCACACCCACCACCGGCAAATCCGTTTTGCGGTCCTGGGTGGGCTTGAGTGCCTTGACCAGCACGCCGCGCTTTTTGTTTCCCGTGCCGCGCAGGCTTTCGCGCAAGGACGGTATCCGCGCCAGCATCGTGTCGGTGCCTTCCGCGGCTTCCACCGCCAGCGCCAGTCCTTCGCACACCACGGCCGCCTGGCCCACATCCAGTGCGCCCAAGGCGTGCACAATCTTGAATGCCTGCAGGATGTCGACCTGATGTTCGCCGTGCGGCGCAATACGGCCCAGAAGCCCCTCCTGCGCCACCAGCGCGGGCGCGGCCTCTGCCACGCTGACCCCTGCAAAGCCTTCATCCTCGCAGATTTCGACGATGAAGCGCAGCAGGGAGTCGTCGCCTTTTTTGGCGGCGGCAATCGCCCTGGGCAAGAGCAGCATGCCCTTGGCATCCAGCTTCATCTCGGAGAATTTTGGCCGGTCCACCCGGCCCGCCAGCAACACCTGCGAGACGCCGGCGCCTTTCATGGCCTTGACGATGCGACCCGGCTCGCCTGGTGAAAGAAACTCGTGCGGGAAGTCCGCAACCCAGTCTTCTGTAACGCTGCCGACCAGCGGCACCACGAACACCGCGCGGCCGGACGCACGCACCGCTTGCGCAACAGCACGGGGCAGCTCGCCCCCACCGGCGATCAGGCCCAACGCGCTCACGCCGCGTCTCCGCGCCGGCGCGCCAGGCACAATTCCTGTTTGGCATCGGCCAAATTGCGCCTTGGCGGCGCTGGCGCGCTCCGCCATGCCGCCGGTCGCGCCGTAGAACACCGAGCGAAACGTTGCCCGCATTGCGTTGATGGTGTCGCGCGCTAGCCCCCGCCGCTTTAGTCCGATCAAATTCAATCCCGCCAGCTCGACATGATCGCCGAACGCCATCGCATACGGAATGATGTCGCGGTTGACGCCCGTCAGACCGCCGACCATGGTGCCCTTGCCGACGCGGCAAAATTGCTGCACCGCCGCCAGGCCGCCAAAGATAACGTCGTCGCCAATTTCCACATGCCCGCCCAGCGCCACCGAATTGGCGAAGGTCACGCCATCGCCAACCTGGCAGTCATGGCCGACATGGGAGTTGGCCATGAAGTAGCCATTCGCGCCCACCTTTGTCAGGCCGCCGCCCTTCAAGCTGCCCACATTCATAGACACCATCTCGCGCAGCACGCAGCCCGGCCCGATCTCCAATCGCCCTTCGTTAAATATATTTTTTCGGATCTGTCCTTCGCCGCCTAGAACCGCGCCGGGATAAACATCACAGCCCTTGCCGATGCGAGTTATGCCGGTGACCGAGACATGGCTACGCAGGCGCACCCCGTCTGCCAGCACCACGCGGGGGCCGACATGACAGAAGGGACCGATGGCGACATCCGCGCCCAGCACGGCGCCGTCTTCCACCACCGCGGTGGGGTGCACCGTCATCCGGTGCCATCATGGATCATGGCGCTGAACTCCGCTTCGGCGCAGAGATCGTCACCGACAAAGGCCTTGCCTTCGAATTTCCACACCGGACCCCGCTGGCGCAGCTTCTTGACCGGCATGCGCAGAAGATCGCCCGGCACCACCGGCTTGCGGAATCGCGCATTGTCGATGGTCAGGAAATAGACCGACGATGTGGTTTTGCCGGCCAGGCTGTGCACCACCAGCGCGCCGGCCGTCTGGGCCATGGCTTCCACGATCAGCACGCCGGGCATCAGCGCGCGCTCGGGAAAATGGCCCATGAAAAATGGTTCGTTGATGCTGACCGCCTTGTAGCCGGTGGCGCTTTCCAGCGGGACGATATCGGCCAGCTTCTCCACCAGAAGCATCGGGGCGCGGTGTGGCAAGAGCTTCTTGATCTGCTCGACGTCCAGTATGGCGGAATCAGTCATCTTTGCTCTGTTTTCGCGGGCCTCGCGCCAAGCGCGACAGCGCGTGAATCTCCCTGGCCCATTCTCTTACAGGTTTCGCGGGCGCCCCGCCATAATCCACGCCGCCTTCCAGCAGGATGGCCGAACCGGTCCCCGACCGCGCGCCCATCCGCGCGCGCGAACCCACGCGACTATGGTCTCCCAGCCCCACTTGTCCGGCCAGTACCACGCCATCCTCCAGCACCACGCTGCCCGCTAGGCCGGTCTGGCCGGCGATCACGCAATGGCGGCCGATCTGGCAGTTGTGGGCGATCATGACCAGGTTATCGAGCTTGCTGCCCTCGCCGATCACCGTGTCGCCCAGGGCGCCGCGATCGATGGTGGTGGACGATCCGATCTCGACACCGTCCTGCACGATGACGCGGCCCAGCTGCGGCACCTTCAGATAGC
>JAPLPI010000270.1 GCA_026400305.1 Alphaproteobacteria bacterium
TGGCTGGGTGCGCCTGATGCGCGCCTATATGGTGCTTGGCGAAAAAGAAAAGGCCCTGCAGGCATTGGCTGATGCCCGCAAGGCCTTTCCTGATAACAAGGATGCCCAGACCGCTTTCACCACCGCGGCCAAGGCTCTCAAACTTCAGTAAGGCATCTTCCGTTTCGTATAGAGCCGATCGGCGTTAGCCCTTTCCTCAGTCGTCGGTCCCATGCGCCGTCCCTGGTCGATCTCCTGCTGTGGCGTCGCGCCGGGAGGGCCGTTACCCAGCCACTGGATCTTGTGCTTCTTGGCCGCAAGGCGAATGAGCTCCAGGTCTTCCTCAAGACGCTTGGACGCCGGCAACGCGGCACGCTGGACCGGCGTGAGGTCACCCCGGATCGCATCCCAGCCCAGATGGGACCAGCCATTGTCGCTGGGACCGGGCTCGGCAAATGCCAGGCCCTTCACCGCCATCAACTGTTCGGCCACCATGGCGGAGCGGCGGTTTTCCAGCTTGAAGCCCATGGAGATTTCGCCCTTGGGATTGTGCGGCCAGGTATCGGCCAGACGCAGATACTCGGCATTGCTGACGCCCCAGATGTGGGAGGCGAAGCTTTGGCTACCGGCGCCGCGCACGCCTTCGATGGGCAGTTCTTCCACGCCGGGCCAGGTCCATTTGTAGCGCCCGCCCGCAATAGCGATTTCCGCTGCTTCCGGCGATTCCATTTCGCAGATCAGAACGCCATGCGCGCCGGCCGCCAGCGCCTGGGCGATTTGCCAGACATTGGCGCGCATCGAAGCGCCATCAA
This sequence comes from Alphaproteobacteria bacterium, assembly GCA_026400305.1. Classification (GTDB taxonomy): domain Bacteria; phylum Pseudomonadota; class Alphaproteobacteria; order Micropepsales; family Micropepsaceae; genus Rhizomicrobium. Next base: position 792 of record JAPLPI010000270.1, read on the forward strand.
AACCCCAGGCCGGCAGGGTGACAAACACCATCGGCGTGCGGTGGCCCGACGGCGTCGGTCCGCCATCGACCAGACCCTGCATGAAGTTGCGCAGGCCATCGAAGCTGAAGCTGTCATTCTCCATTTCGTAATTGATGGCATCGCACCAGGTCTTGGCCATGCGCTTGCCTTCTTCATAGGTGTCCGGCGCACCGGAAGGCCCATATTCAGCGTAAGCGACGACCTGGTTGTCTTCCCACAGCTCGATCGCCTTGTTGATGCGGCGCGGCTTGTAGTTGGGATCGACGCTGGGAACCATCGGCAGGGTGCGCGCCCAGTTCGCCTTGAAGCCGTAACCTTTGCTGGCGGTGCCGATATAATGCGGGCTGTCCAGCATGGAGCGGCCAGTGGCATGGGGAACGCCGGGCGGATAGCCACCGTCGTTCAGCACGCCGCCACGCCCTTGCGCCAGCGCGCCGGTGGCAGCGACCGCCCCCGCACTGACCATGCCGAAGCCCCTTAGAAAATCGCGTTTGCTCTTTTTGTCCATGGCGTTCCCCTTCTTGTTTGAGGAAAGCCTGTCACTTCTTCGGCGCGCTGTCAGCCGTATTTATCCGCTGCGGTGCAGCACCAAGACTGCGCACCAATTCCTCCAGCGCCTGGGCGGCGCGTTCCACCGCCGCGCCGTCGCGGCCGCGCACCACCAGCTGGGCGCCAAAGGGCTTGTCGGTGCCGTCGCGGTAGAAGGGATAGGAGCCGATGGAGATATCCTTGTGCACCTTCTGCACATCGGCCAGACCTGGGGCGATGACGCCTTCGGGAACAGCGGCTTCCACCGTCACACTCTGCACCGTGGGCCCGCGCGGCAATTCCGGCGCGAGCGTCTCCAGCATGGCGCGCATCACGATGGGCACCCCGGCCATGACATAGACATTGCCGATATGGAATCCCGGCGCGCCCGACACGCTGTTGGCCACCAGCGCGGCGCCCTCGGGGATGCGGGCCATGCGCTTGCGCATGTCGTTGAACTCGCCCGGCGGATAGCGCGCTTCCAGTAGCGCGTACGCGTCCGGGTGATAACCGATGGCGACCCCAAAGGCCCTGGCCACTGCATCGGCGGTGATATCGTCATGGGTAGGGCCGATGCCGCCGGTGGTGAAGACAAAATCATGCGCCCCGCGCAGGGCGTTCAGGGCGGCGACGATCTCACCCTCCTCATCGCCCACCACCCGCACCTCTTTCAGGTCGATGCCCAGCGCCGTCAGGAAGCGGGCGATGTGGTTGGTATTGGTGTCCTGGGTGCGTCCCGACAAGATTTCGTCGCCGATCACCAGAACTGCCGCAGTTTTACTCATCAGGTTCCTGTTTGGTTTTCGCAGCAAGGGACCTTATATTGGTCCGGCATGACCATCGTACCCCAATCCGAAATATTTGAGGCCGCCCGCAAGGCCCATTTTGCCGTGACCCTGCATCAGGTGGGCGATTTCGAGGGCATGCGCCGGGCCGGCCGGCTGGCGGCCGAGGTGCTGGACCTTCTGGTACCCATGGTCCAGCCCGGCGTGACCACAGAGGCCCTGGATAAAGTAGCCTATGATTACATCATCGCCCATGGCGCCATCCCGGCCTGCCTGGGCTATCGCGGCTATCGCCACACCGTCTGCACCTCCATCAATCATGTCGTGTGCCACGGCATCCCCAACGACAAGCCGCTGCGCGATGGCGACATCGTGAACATCGATGTCACCGTGATCCTGGACGGCTGGCATGGCGACACGTCCCGCATGTATCCGGTCGGTGACGTGAAGCGCAAAGCCGAGCGGCTGGTCGAGATTACTTACGATTCCATGATGCGCGGCGTTGCAGCGGTGAAGCCCGGCGCCACCACCGGCGACATCGGTCATGCCATCCAGTCCTATGCCGAGGGCCAGGAGAAATGCGCCGTGGTGCGCGACTTTTGCGGCCACGGCCTGGGCAAGGTGTTTCATGCCCTGCCCAACATCGTCCATTACGGCAAGCCGGGCCATGGCATCGCCCTGAAGCCGGGCATGTTCTTCACCATCGAGCCCATGATCAATCTGGGTGGCTATGGCGTGAAGGTGCTGGCCGATGGCTGGACCGCGGTGACGCGCGACCGTTCGCTGTCGGCGCAGTTCGAACATTCCTGCGGTGTGACCGAGACGGGCGTGGAGATTTTCACCCTGTCGCCAAAAGGCCTGGATAAACCGCCTTATCTCTGACGGGACGGAGCTGCGGGATTCAACCGACAACGGAACGGCCGGCCATCGCGAGCGGCTGCGTGACCGTTTCCTCAAGGGCGGCGCCGACGCCATGCCCGATTACGAATTGCTGGAAATGACCCTGTTCGCAGCCGTGCCGCGGCGCGACACCAAGCCCCTGGCCAAAGCCCTGCTGGCCCGCTTTGGCAGCTTTGCCGAAGTGATCGCCGCACCGGCCGCGCGCCTGATGGAGATCAAGGGTGTAGGGATGAGCGTGGTGCAGCAGCTGAAGATCGTGGAAGCCGCCGCCCACCGTTCGGCCAAAACCAAGGTGATCAACCGCCCGGCCTTGTCGTCCTGGACGGCGCTGCTGGATTATTGCACCGCCGCCATGGCGCGGGTGACGAACCAGGAATTCCGTGTGCTGTTGCTGGACCGCAAGAATGTGCTGATCGCCGATGAGGTACAGAACCGGGGCACGGTGGATCACACGCCCGTCTATCCGCGCGAGATCATCAAGCGCGCGCTGGAGCTATCGGCGTCCTCCATCATCCTGGTGCACAACCATCCCAGCGGCGATCCCACACCATCCAAGGCCGACATCGCGATGACCCGCGAGGTGGTGACCGCCGCCAGGACTCTGGGGATCGCGGTGCATGATCACCTGGTGATCGGGCGCAGCGGTCATGCCGGCTTCAAGTCCTTGGGATTGCTATAGAAATCAGCGCTTTCGCGCGCACTTCATACAGGTTAGAAGCAACCGTAATCCGCAGTCGGTGCTTCCATGATCCCCCGCTATGCCCGCGAACAGATG
>JAPLPI010000107.1 GCA_026400305.1 Alphaproteobacteria bacterium
CCGGTGTTTGGCATCGAGGCCCAGGGCTCTTTGGGCTCCAGGTGCCCGTCCTGCAGCAGTTCGATGGAAATGCCATCAGGGGAGCGGATGAATGCCATATGGCCATCCCGCGGCGGGCGGTTGATGGTCACGCCGCCCGCCATCAGCTTTTCGCACAGCGCATAGATATCGCCCACGCGATAGGCGAGATGCCCAAAGTTTCGCCCGCCGGTGTACCCCTTCTCGTCCCAGTTCCAGGTCAATTCTATCACCGGGTTTTCCGCGGCCAGCGCCGTATCGTTCTGCGCCTTGATGCGTTTGGCGTCGTCCGGCGTGGCCAGAAACACCAACGTGAAACGGCCTTTTTCATTTTCCATGCGCCGCACTTCTACAAGCCCCAGCTTACCGCAATAGAAATCCAGCGATGCGCCCAGGTCGGAGACGCGCACCATCGTATGGAGATATCTCATAAGTATAATCCTTGAATGCTAAAGTTCTTGCCGTGCCGAGCATCGCTCTATTTTTTGCTGTGAAAAAGCAAAGATGTCGCAATAGAGGCTTGCAGCGATGTTAGGGAATTTCCGTCCTATTCGGGGCAGTGTGCGGATGCGTCCTTAACAATTACGTGACACTGATTTTAATTGATTTTACTGTGGCTTGACCGCTAAATAACCTCATACTGCACATGCGAAATTCAAGGATGAAAACGGCCATCGTGCCATTTCTTGGGTAGGTGTGCGAATTCTGTGAGCAAAACGGCGAGGGGGGGGGTATGCACATGCAGACATGATACCCCCTTGCAAAGATTGGAAGCGATTGCTTTAAAAGGTAATAAGCAGGCGCCAGGCATACGGCGTCAGCGCTGAATTAGAATTGGTACCGAACAGTTTAACGGAGCGGGCACGCACGGTGCCTAGGTCTCGTCTACTAGTGAGAGCGCATGGAACGTCCAGGTCATTTACACGTCGAAAAGAAAAGTGCGGCGAACAAGGCGACAAGCCTGGCCGTCGTCATCGCCATTCACATCGCAGGCATCGCCGGTTTGGTTGCCGCTCTGTCTTCCGGTGCGCTGATCAAGCAGCTTCAGGAAATCAAAGCCACCATCGATACCCAGAAGGTGCCGCCCAAGGCGCCGCCACCGCCGCCGCCTGATCTGGTGAAGCCACCGCCGCCGGTCGCCATTGTTCCTGAATTCCAGATCGCTACCGCGCCGCCACCGCCGCCGGTTACCACTGCGCCCAAGGCGCCGCCGCCACCGCCCAAGGCCGTGGCCTCTTCCGATCCGTTGCGTCCCGTCATGCGTACGCACACGCTTCCGCCGTATCCGCCCATCTCGGTGCGCCTGAATGAACAGGGCACTACTTTGATGGAAGTGCATATCACCACCGAAGGTAATGTGGACGACTGCAAGGTTATGAACACTTCGAGTTCTGAGCGTCTCGATACTGCTGCTTGCGACTATGTGAAGAGCCGCTGGCGCTGGCAGCCGCCCACCTATCAGGGCACGCCCACCGCCGTTTCCACGCGCGTCTCGGTCAAATGGGACCTCAAGGATGCCAAGTAACAAGTAATCAGTCACATCATTCATCGGTTTACCACGGAGTAGAAAAATGAACTTCAAGAAATTGACGATCGCTGCCGCCATCGTTGCCATGACCAGCATGAGCGCCGTTCCACTGGTTTACGCCCAGGCCGCCCCGGCGCCTGCTGCTGACGCCGCAGCCGCACCTGCTGCTGCGCCGGCCGAAGGCAGTGCCGCTGCTAAGGTGAATGCCGCCGACGCCTCGACCCCCTACGGTCTTCAGCACATGGTCGAGAATGGCGACTGGATCTCGCGCATTATCCTGGCCACGCTGGTAATCATGTCGGCCGGCACCTGGTACATCTTCTTCACCAAGTGGATCGAACAGCAGCGCATCATGAGCCAGGCTGCCCAGGTCGAGAAGAAGTTCTGGACCTCCGCCACCCTGAATGAAGGCGTCGAAAAGTTGCCGAAGAACTCCGTGTTTCGCGGCATTGCCGAGGCCGGTCTGAAGGCCTCCACCGGCGGCACCACCTTGGTGGGCATGTCGGACTGGATTGGGATGACCCTGACACGCCAGCTTGAAGATGCCACTGCCCGTCTGCAGGGAGGTATCGCGTTCCTGGGTTCGGTCGGCTCGGTCTCGCCGTTCGTCGGTCTGCTCGGAACCGTTATCGGTATCTTGAATGCGCTGATCGGCATCGGCGTTGCCGGCCAGATGTCCATCGACAAGGTCGCGGGCCCGGTGGGTGAAGCGCTGCAGATGACCGCCATCGGTCTGTTCGTCGCGGTTCCCGCGGTGCTGCTTTACAACTGGCTAATTCGCCGCAACAAGGTCATCACCGAAAAACTGCGCGCCTTCGCGGGCGACCTGCAGGCCTATCTCATCAGCAAGAGCAAGTAGGCTGGGCAGATAGTCTCACGGAGATAATACCATGGCAGTCGACGTCCAACATGCCGTAGAGGGCGACGAGCAAGAACTGAACGTGACGATCAATACCACACCGTTGGTGGACGTTATGCTCGTCATGCTTATCATCTTCCTGGTCACCATTCCGGTGGTGCTCAAGACGGTGGCCGTCCAGTTGCCGACCTATCGCAATATTGTCACTCAGACCAAGCCTGAGAATATTGTGATCGCGGTGACTGAGGACGAGCAGACCTACTATAACAATTTGCCTGTCGATCAGGCGGGAATGAAGCGTAACTTCGTCGACGCCCTGAAGCGGGCCCAGGCGACCAACAAGCCCTTCCCCGAAGTGCATATCCGCGGCGACAAGGGTGTGCGTTTTGAGGCGATCGGTCGCGTCATTCTTGCCTGCCAGCAGGCCGGCAT
>JAPLPI010000193.1 GCA_026400305.1 Alphaproteobacteria bacterium
GCAGCCTCGAGGGTGATGTTGCCCATGTCGCCATAGCCAGTGCCACCGCCGAAGATATTCGCCTTGAAGCCTTCGAACTTCTTGTCGAGGATGAAATTGACAACACCGGCAACGGCGTCCGAGCCCCAAGAGGCCGAGGCACCACCGGTCACAATGTCCACGCGCTGGATTAACATCTGCGGAACCATCGAGACGTCGACAACGCCGTTAAGGTTGGCGGCGACAACGCGCTGGCCGTCAATCAATGTGAGGGTACGCAGCGGGCTAAGACCGCGCATACCGATTGCCGAAAGGCCGATCAGGCCGCTGGATGTCGCACCGGCCTGAGAAGAGGCACCGGTCGAACCCTGGAGGGCCGGAAGGTCCTTCAGCGAGTCAAACACGTTCGGCTTTGCCTGGGCTTGCAGGTCCGCCGAGCTGATGACGGTGGTGGGTGTCGGAGCATCGAAGCCGGCCGCCTGAAGGCGGGTCGACGAAACGACGACTTGCTCGACGCCTTCTTGCGCCATCGCGCCACCGGCGCTCAGCGCCAACAATGCCACACCACTCGCAAGACGCGCGCGAGTTTTATTTAGAGAATAATTCATAAAGAAGCCCTCAGATGGAATCTCATTTTCTAAGATGCGCCTTCATCGGCAGTGATCGCAAGATCAGAACTGCCCAAAAATCAGCACAGCAAAGTAATTTTATGTGTGTGTCTTTTTCGTTACGATTTCTTATGTTGCATCACAGCATTAAAATTTCCTACCTATGATACAACGGTTTAAGGCCCCCGCGCCTATTTCTAAACACCGTTCAAAATGCAATCGGAGACGCGTAAACGCTTCAGTCTAATGATCACAGCGTTATATTGCGATGCAGTATTTCATGAGGCGGCGTGAGGCGCCGGCATGTGATTCCGAAACGCGCGCCGCGGCTCGCTTAATTGCTGAAGGGCTTTAATGCGAACTGCGCTGCGCCGGCATCGGCTTCCTGACGCGGCTTTTTCGGCGTTGCGGGAACGGGCTTGGGGGCCGGCAAGGTACCGCGCTCCTTCTGCACCCAAGGCGGATCGCCGAATTCATCTTCACCCGCGTAATGCTGGCGATACAGGGTTTTCAGGAAATAGTCCTTACTGGGCAGATCGACCAGCAAACGCTCGGTAATGCCCACGCCCGCTTCCGATGTGCCGGGCGGCACCGATTGAGGAATGCGCGCTTCCACGCCCTTGATCGTAGCTAGCTTGGTGGCCTCGAAGGCTTCCTTGCGTTCGATTTCCGAGACCAGTTTTGGCACCTCCATCGGAGACACCGGATCCACGACATAGGCCGACGACATACGCAGGCGATAGGCCGCGGAGATGCCGTCATATTTTGCCGTGCGGGGATTGAACATGCCGTCGGCATTACGGCGCAGCGCATAATAAAGCGCGACATGATCTTCATGCTCGCGGATGCCCTGCTGGCCGCCATCCTGCGCGAATGTATTTTCCGCATACAGGTCGCGCCAGTTGCGATACCCGCCCAAAAGGCCGGTAGCGGAAAGCCCGTCGGGCGCCAGGGTGAGACGCAGCTTGCCCCTGGTGAAGTTGGTGTCGCCGGTCTGATCATAGAACCAGGCGATGCGCGGGCTGTGCAGATGTTCGACCTGTTCGGTCTCCACCACGCCGTTTTTAATTTTCGCTTTCAGCCGCGTGTACTGCTCGGGCTGCAAGATGCGATAGGAATAATCGATCGCCACATTGTTACGGGCATCCTTGACGATCTTGTCCGGCGAATAGCCGATTTCCACCACCGCATCATCGTCATTCATCGGGTCCAGATTACCCGAGATGCGGATGACCATGGTGTAGAGGCCGTCCTGCATCTTGTCGTTGGCGCGCAGGTCCAATGTGGCATTACCATTGCCGCGCCAGGGCGCATCACAGCCCCAGGCCCGGTAAAGATTATTGTCGATGCCCATCGCGCCATCGGGGCCGACGAAATCGCTGGCCTTGATCTTGCCGTCCAGATTGAAGCCATCGCCGATGCGGCTAGTGACCTGCGGCTGGCCAGGATCTTCCGCGGCAAACGGATTCACATAGGTCTCGATCTTATTCTTGTAGCCGCGATAGGAAAGCGCGCGGTCCCAGATGTAGAAGCGCGTCAGGTTTGGTGCGCGCACCTGCTCCAGGCCCGGCGGCGCAGCTATTTTCTGTACCTGGTCCGGGTCACGCCATTTCTGGCGCGCCAGGGCATTCAAGGTCTTCTGGTCGTCGGCGAAATGGGTGCCGCTGCCATGCAGGCAGTCCACGCCGGGCTCGATCTCGCCAGTGCGGGCGAAGTCGGAACGGCCGCCATAGCGGAAGGCATATTCATGCGCGCTAACCACAAAGCCGCGGGTCCAGGGCGCTGCCGCTGCAGGCTGCGCCATCCCGGCCACGGCCAACGCCATGGTGGAAATCAGAAGACGTTGCCGCACAATCATCACTGTTTCTCCGTTACGGCGTGCCGGGCTTGTAACCGGGGCCACGCAGAACCTCGCCGGGCAAGGCGTTGGTGGGCTTGCCGTCAGCGACCACGGCCTTGCCATTTATCAACACAAGGTCGATGCCCTTGGAATATTGCGCCGGATTCTCGTAGGTCGCCATGTCCTGGACGGTGGCGGCATCGAACACCACCACATCAGCCTTCATCCCCTGGCGCAGGATGCCGCGATCAGCCAGGCCCAGCCGATTGGCCGGCAGCGAGGTCATCTTGCGCACCGCCTCCTCCAGGCTGAAGAGATGCTGGTTGCGGACATATTCCGCCAACAGCCGCGTATGACTGCCGAAGGAACGCGGATGCGGCGCGCCGAAAGAAGTGTGCACATCGGCGGGCAGCGCGATGCCATCCGAACCGATATCCACCCAGGGATTGTTCAGCATCCGCGCCACGATCTTGGCGCGCGCGCCGTTGGGAACACCGATCTGGAAGCCTTCGCCCTTCTGCTTGACCAGGATGTTGAGCAACGCTTCCGACGGCGTCACGTGCATCTCTTTAGCGATCTGGGGCAGCATCTTGCCGTCATAGTCCGGATTGACCGACGCCACTTTGAGCGTATCGAAGCTGCGGTCCTTCATTTCCGCCAGGATGCGCGCGCGAGGGTCGGGCTTTTGCAGCCGCGCCACGATGGCGGCGCTGTCGCCTTCCTGCGCCCAGGCGGGCAGCGACTGGGTCAGATAGGTCCAGCCGGTTTCGTAGGGATAGGTATTGCCCGTGATGTCCACGCCGTCGGCCCGCGCCTGCTCGGTGTCCTTGATGAAGTCGTCGGGATCCATGCCGGCACTGGCGCCGTGGTGGAAAATCTCCACCGGGATATGGGCACCCTTGGCGATCTCGATGGCTTCCTTCAGGCCTTTGTCACGTGGATCGTTCGGGCCGACATTGCGGATATGGATGGTGAAAATGCCACCATATTCGCCGGCCACCTTGCACAATTCGATCAGTTGGGCGGTCGAGAAGAACATGTTGGGGACATAGGACATGCCATTGGAAAGGCCGAAGGCGCCCTCTTCCATGGCCTGGCGGATCAGCTGCTTGATGCGGTCCATCTCGGCCGTGCTGGGCTCGCGGTTCTGATAGCCCATCGCCGAAGCGCGTACCTGTCCCGCACCGACATACGAGGCGACGTTGATGCCAATGCCTTTCTTCTGCAGATAGGAGAACCAGCCGCCCAAGGTGGTCCAGGTCCGCTTGACCGGCGGCGTCACCATCATGGGATCGTCCACCGCCTGGCCCAGCACCGGGCCGGCCGACAGATGTTCGCCCATCACTTCGGTGGTGATGCCCTGCGTCACCTTGCTGAGACCGCGACCGTCCATCGCCAGGCCGAACTCGGAATGGGAATGCATGTCGATGAAGCCCGGCGACACAATCTTGCCGGTGGCGTCGATCACCTTTTTCGCTTTCACGGGCGCACGGCCGACATAGACGATCCGGTCGCCGTTGATGGCGACATTCTCCTGCGTCCAGGGACCGCCGGTGCCATCCACGACATGGCCGTTCTGGATCAGGATGTCGGCTTCGCCTGCGGGCGGCGTTTGCGCGTCCACCCGGACCGCACCGGCTAGTAAAAGAAGCGTGAGGGCGGCCATCGCCCGGCCAGGAGTTTTGTTACGCTGCGTTGCAGTGATCATGACTATTCCCCTCATCCCCGATCGGTACAGTTTGGGAAGGAAACCCTGTCATAGCAACCCTGCTTACAATTTGCTGACAGAAGTTGCGCTCCGCTGCGCTATTGAGCATCACGATGATCGACATCGGCGCGCGCCTGCCCAAGTGCCATGGCATGAGCAACTGTGTGCCCGACGGCGCCGAGGCAGAGCAGGCGATGCGGGTAATGGAAGAACTGTTCGCGCGCTTTCCCTCCAACCCGATCTGGGGCGGGCCGACAAGGCTTGGCGGGCCGGTTGCCCACATCGCCCGATTTTGTTTCAATCCGGCAATAAGTTAGATAAGTGCGCGGGCCGCCTTTGCGCACCGGTTTGGGGAAATGTATGCGTCATATCTGGTTGATTATTGTTCCTGCGCTACTGGTCCTGGCGGCGCCCGCTTCGGCGCGCCCGCGTGATGATGCACTGACCGGCGCGATCCGCTGCGGCGTCATCGGCGATACCCGCCAGTGGCTGGATTGCTATTACGGCGCCGCTCAGCCGGTGCGCGCCGCGCTGGGCCTGGCTTCGGCCTTGCCCGGACAGATCAAGCTGGCATCGGCGCCGCCGGCCGGGGGCGTGCCGCGCGACGAAGCGGTACGCGATGAAGTTGTGTCCAGCGCGGCCGGATGCATGCGCCAGGGAGCCGACCGCGCTTGGTTGGATTGTTATTATGCCGCCGCAGGTCCCATCCGCGCGCAATTGGGGCTCATCGCGGGCGCGGCCCCGCGGCCGCCAGTCCCGGTCTCCGTTCCAGTTAAGGTTCCGCAGCAATATGGGTCGGCCGCGCCGGCGCGGCCCGCGCCGCCGCCCGGCCCCCCGCCCATGCCGCGCGACCGCGGCAAATTCTCCGGGATCCTCACCCGCCTCAAGCCGATCGTAAAGAACATTGAGATCAACAAGACACGCAAATATTTCACCGCCACCCTGGAGGACGGTCAAGTGTGGGAACAGCAGGCCGAAGATGCGGCCACTAATCCCGCCCGCTGGCGCAGGCACGCCGAAGAAATGGAAGTCACCATCACGCCGAGTGCGATGCGCGTCTATATGATGACGGTCAAGGACGAGGACGAGGGCAAGAGCTACAAGGTCAAGCGCATCCACTGACGCTTTCGCCGAGTATAAAAACAAGAATGGCTGGGAGGCCCCGATGAAGAAATATTTTGCTCTGGTCGCTGTTCTTTGTCTGGGCACGCCCGCCATGGCCGCCGACAATGTCCTGATGGAGCGGATGACGTCCTATGAAATCCGCGACGCCATCGCCGCAGGCAAGATCACCGTCATCGTGCCCAGCGGCGGCACCGAGCAGAACGGCCCGGCCATGGCCACCGGCAAGCACAATTTTCGCGTCTTCGCCAACGCCCAGGCCATCGCTATGCCGGGGTGGTGGAAGGCGTGGCGCGCAGCCTGAAACTGCATGGCTTTCGCGACATCGTGCTGATCGGCGATCACGGTTCCGACATTGCAGGCCAGGACGCAGTCGCCGCCAAGCTGAACGCCGAATGGGCTTCCACGCCGGTGCGGGTCCATGCCATCTCCGTCTATTACCGCGGCGACATGGCGGCCGATCAGGCCGAGATGATGAAGATGGGCATCACGAAGGAAGAGTTCGGCAATCACTCCGACGTCCGCGATACCTCGCAGATGATGTATATCGACCCCGCCATGGTTCATAAGGAACGGCTGGAAGCGGGCAACGGCAAGAACGGAGTGGAAGGCGACCCCCGCCACGCCAGCGTGAAAATCGGCCACATGCTGACCCAGCGCACCATCGAGCGCACCCTGGACGCCATCAAGAAGTCCATCGCCACAACGCCCCGCTGACGTTGCGTGTAAGTTTTTTGTAAAGGCCCGCCGGCGCACCCGGCGGGTTTTTCGTGCGCAATTGAATAGGATCCGGCTTGGGATAGGCTCCGCGCGTCAAAAGCTGAGGGAAATTTCCATGTCCAACACCGTTTCGAATGGCGCCCGCCGCCGCGCTTTCCTCAAGCTGATGGCTGCCACACCGCTGTTCGCCACCATGGCGACGCAAAGCTTCGCCAAGACGGTATCCAACAAGGCGATGGGTAATGCCTATGAGAACCTGGGCATTCGCCCGCTGATCAATGCACGCGGCACCTATACGTATGTCGGCGGTTCGCTGGAGCTGCCCGAAGTGCGCCGCGCGGTGGAAGCAGCCTCACACCAGTTCGTTGATATGTTCGAATTGCAGCATGCGGCGGGCAAGCGGCTGGCGGAAATTTCCGGCGCCGAATTCGGCATGGTTACTTCGGGCGCGGCGGCAGCCATGTCCACCGCGGTGGCGGCGGTGATCGCCGGCACAGATCCCGACAAGATCTGGCAGCTGCCCGACACCACGGGCCTCAAGAACGAAGTGGTACTGCTGGGCGGGCGCAACGCTTTCGACAGCGCGCTGCGCCTAGCCGGCGGCAAGCTGGTGCTGGCGCCGACCCAGGCCGATCTGGCCGGCGCCATCGGACCCAAGACATGCCTAGTCTACACCACCTTTCGCGATGAACGGGTGCAGGAAGCGCTTAAGGTCACGAAATCCGCGGGCGTGCCACTGCTGGTGGATGCGTCGTCCTCGGTGCCGCCTTTCGAGAACTTCACCAAATTCGCCAAGTGGGGCGTGGATCTCTACGCCATCAGCGGTGGCAAGGGCCTGGGCGGTCCGCAATGTTCGGGCCTTCTGCTGGGCCGCAAAGACCTAATCGAAGCCGGCATGGCCAACAGTGCGCCCTGGGAAGGGGCGGTGTGCCGCGCCATGAAGGTGGGCAAGGAAGANNNNATGAAGGTGGGCAAGGAAGAGATCATGGGTATCCTGGCCGCCGTGGAATACTGGGCCAAGGCCGATCTCAACGCCCTGAACAAGGAATGGCGGGGCCGCGTCGAGCGCGTCGCCAAACTGGCGGAAACCGTGCCGGGCGTGACCACCTCGATCGAGATTCCCGTCGGCAGCAATTCCTATCCCACCCTGACGGTGAATTGGGACGAGGCCGCGTTCGGCCTGACCGTGGCGCAATGCGTCGAGGAACTGGCCGCCGGAACCCCGCGCATCGAGGCGCTGTCCACCCTGGGCAACCGCAGCCTACTGCCGCCTCTGCGCAAGCCCAAGCCCGGCGTCGTCAACAAGCTGCAGGTCGTGTCCATGACCTTGCAGCCCGGCGAGGACCTAATCGTGGGCCGCCGCATCCGCGAAGTGCTGAACAAGGCGCGTAAGGCCCGGGTTTAGAACTGGCTGTTGAATCAGCCGTTTGATGCGCGCCGCGCCATCGCACAATTTAGCGCATGCGCGTTCGCGGATCCCGCGCTAGGCTCTGCGCGGATTTTTTCCAACAAGGGGACTTCAAGATGAACACTGCCAAGAAACTCGCTTTCCTGGGGACGACTCTGGCGCTTTGCGCTTTCGCCGGTTCCGCCAACGCCCAGACCGTGACGCGCCTGGATGCGGCCACACCAAGCCCCGTTATCGCTTCGGCTGTCACCGTGCCGGCGGGTCTCACCACTTACTACATCAGCGGCATTCCCGGCGGCCCCAAGGATCCCAGCGCGCCCGAAGGAAGCCCGGCCCGTTGGGGTGACACCACCCAGCAGACCAATGACGTGCTCAACAAGCTGGAAGCGGTTCTCACCAAGCTGGGCCTGAGCTTCGGCGACGTCGTGAAGGGCACCGTGTTCCTGGTGGCCGATCCAGCCAACGGCAACAAGATCAACTTCCCCGCCATGAATGCGGAATGGGGCAAGCGCTTCGGCTCGCCGACGCAGCCCAACAAGCCGGCCCGCTCCACCGTCCAGGTCGGCCTGGCCACGCCGGGCGCCCTGGTCGAGATCGAACTGGTCGCGGTCAAGAAGAAGTAAAATGGAAACGGCCGGCGCCCAAAAGCGCCGGCCGATTTTTCTGGAGGAAACGACAAGGCGCCTCGTCTAAAGCATGCCGAATTCCATGGGAGTATCGGCACGGCACGCACGGATGTCACACCGCCGGTCGGTATCTATTCGCGCACCTGGGGCAGCGCCAAGCATGACGTGGCGGAAGGCGTGCACCGCCCGGCGCTGGCAAGATGTCTCAATTTCCAGACCCTCGACGGTAAGAGCGAGCTGGTGTTCCTTACGCTGGATTCCTGCTGCACCGATGACAAGGATGTGGCCGCGCTCCGCGCCGCGATCCTGAAGCGCTTCAACCTGAAGCCGGAACAGTTGATGTTCCATCCTTCCCATTCCCACAGCCTGCCGGTGCTGAACCGGCGCATGACGGGAC
>JAPLPI010000403.1:0-1522 GCA_026400305.1 Alphaproteobacteria bacterium
CATTTCCGCCGCGTTGTGGCTGGCCGGGCGGCGGCTGCACGCCAAGCTGCCGCTGGGCCTGGTCCTGAACCTGCGGCGCGACGCTGGCCTTGCCGATTCGGTTCGGATTGTTTTCGGGCTGGGCCCAAGTCGGCGCGGCCAGGAAAGCCAGAACGGCGGCAGAAAGCAGCAATTGGCGCATGATAATCTGTCCTGAAAATAGCTTGGGTATAACCGATAGTGACGGTTTGGGTTCCACACCGGCAACCCTAAGGTCCAAGGGATGAGCGATTTTCTGATCCGCACTGCGACTGCGTCCGATGCGCCCGCCATCGTCTCGCTGATCCGGGAACTGGCCGATTATGAAAAGCTGCAAGCCGGTTTGGCCCTGGACGAAGCGTCCGTGATCCGCGACTTGCTGGGCACGGCCTGCCATACCGACCTGGCGGTAGTGGACGGGGCGGCGGTGGGCATTGCCGTCTGGTTCTGGACCTACAAGACCTTCGGCGCTGCGCGCGGACTGTATGTGGAAGACCTGTATGTGCAACCCGCCCTTCGCTGGCGTGGCCTGGGTCGGGCCCTGCTGGCGCATCTGGTAGGCAAGGCCGGAGGTGAATTCATGGAATGGCAGGTGCTGGACTGGAACGCCCCTTCGATTAAATTCTACAAGAGCCTCGGCGCGCAGCCACGCAACAGTTGGGTCAATTATCGCCTGATGGGCAAAGCGCTTCGGGAGCTCGCATCATGAGTGAGATCGTGCTGGTCGTGGCCATCGCGGACAATGGCGTCATCGGCAAGGATGACGGCATTCCCTGGCACATTTCCGAAGACCTGAAGCGCTTCAGGGCGCTGACCCTGAACCATACCATCGTGATGGGGCGCAAGACCTGGGACACGCTGCCCAGGAAACCGTTGCCCGGTCGAGTCAATGTGGTGGTGACGCGGCAAAAGGATTGGCGCGCCGAAGGGGCGATCACCGCATCCTCGCTGGGTCAGGCGACGGCGGGCACCTCCGGCACGGTGATGGTGATTGGCGGTGCGGAGATTTACGAACGCGCCTTGCCGCTGGCCTCGCGCATTGAACTGACGGAAGTGCATAAGGTGTTTGATGGTGATGCGAAGTTCGCGCTGGACCGCAGCGGCTGGCGCGAGACTGCTCGCGAGGATCACGTCACACCGGACGGTCTGCGCTACAGCTACGTAACGCTCACTCGATAACAATCTTTGGCGCAGGCTTGGACGCGGTTTCCAGCGACACCGCCACCTTCTTCGCCAGTTCCAGGAAGGCCTGCGCTTCGGGCCCATCCGGCGCCGAAACAGCGACCGGCGTGCCGGCATCGGAGGTTTCGCGGATGCGCGGCACCAGCGGAATCTCGCCCAGGAACGGCACGCCCAGCTTCTCCGCCGTCTCGCGCGCTCCGCCATGGCCGAAGATGGCATGGGACGAGCCGCAATCGGGGCAGGTGAACATGGACATGTTCTCGATGATGCCCAGGATCGGCACCTGGGTCTTGTTGAACATGGCGATGCCCTTTTTGGCATC
>JAPLPI010000403.1:1542-2124 GCA_026400305.1 Alphaproteobacteria bacterium
TTTTTGGCATCGATCAATGCGATGTCTTGCGGCGTGGACACCACCACCGCGCCTTTCAGCGGCACGCGCTGGGCGATGGTAAGCTGGGCATCGCCGGTGCCCGGCGGCATATCCAGCACCAGCACGTCCAGCGGCGCCCAGGCGACATCGGTCAGCATCTGCGACAATGCGCTCTGCACCATGGGGCCGCGCCAGATCATGGCTTCGTCTTCCTTGACTAGGAAGCCGATGCTCATGGTCTTGAGGCCATGCTTCTCGATCGGGATCAGCGTGTTGCCAGTGCTGCCGGGCTTTTCGGTGATCGCCAGCAGGCGCGGCAGCGAGGGGCCATAGATATCGGCGTCCAGCAGGCCGACTTTCAAACCCAGCCGCGACAGCGACAGCGCCAGATTGACCGCGACGGTGGACTTTCCGACGCCGCCCTTGCCGCTGGCCACGGCGATGATGTTCTTGACGCCGGGCAGACCTGCCGGAGGCGGCGGTGCCTGGCGTGCCTGCGACGGCTTGGTGGGCTTGGCGGCGGCGGGCGCGTGACTGTGCGCATGGCCGGCATGGTCGTCATGCGCGTGACCGCCATGATCG
>JAPLPI010000124.1 GCA_026400305.1 Alphaproteobacteria bacterium
GATTTTGGCGCTGACCTATGCGGTGGAGTGCGAGCCCACCAACATCAAGGTCAATTTGATCAATCCGGGCCCGATGCGCACTTTGATGCGCAAGAAGGCGATGCCGGGCGAAGATCCAGAGTTCCTGGTTAAGCCGGAAGAGATGGTCTTCAAGGTCGTCGAGATGCTGTCGCCTGGCTACACGCTGAACGAGACGATCATAAACTTCCAAAAGTGAGCATCAGCGCTTCTTGGGAGCGTAGGGGTTCTTGCTGTTGCGTACCGAAAAGCGCAGTGGCGTACCCTTGAGGTTGAAGGTCTCGCGCAATCCGTTCGACAGATAGCGCAAATACGCCTCGGGCAGCGCGTCCAGCTGGTTGCCGAACAAGGTGAAGCTGGGCGGCCGGGCCTTGCGCTGGGTCATGTAGCGGATACGCACCCGGCGGCCGCTGATGGCCGGGGTGGCATGGCGCTGCAGCGCTTCGCCCAGGAAGCGGTTGAGGGTGGCGGTGGAAATGCGGGTATTCCAGGCGGTGTCCGCCTCGGCGATGGCCGCTTCCAACCGGTCCAGGCCTTCGCCGGTGCGCGCCGATGTGGCGATCAAGGGCGCACCTGCCACCTGCGGCAACAGCCGGTCCAGCTTTTCGCGCATGCGCAAAATGCCGCCGGCCTTGTTTTCCAGCAGGTCCCACTTGTTGATGGAAAAGACGATGGCGCGGCCTTCGCGGGCGATCAGGTCGGCGATGGTCAGGTCCTGTTTCTCGAACGGGGCGGTGGCGTCGATCATCACGATGACGCAGTCGGCGAACCGGATGGCTTCCAGGGTGGAAGCGACGGACATTTCTTCCAGCGTTTCGCCCGCCACTCGCGCCTTCTTGCGCAGTCCCGCGGTGTCATGCAGCAGCACGTCGCGGTTACCCGACTTCCACGGTGCGGTGATGGCGTCGCGCGTCAAGCCAGATTCCGGACCGGTGAGGGAGCGGTCCTCACCCAAAAGATTGTTGAATAGGCTGGATTTTCCAACATTGGGCCGTCCCACCAGCGCCAGGCGCAAAGGCCGATCGAGGTAATTGACGACAACGTCTTCTTCCGGCTCGTCGTCCTCGCTAAATTCTTCTTCCTCTTCGAAGTCCTTGTCGCCGGCATCATCGGCCGGCAATACGCCGGCCAGAGGCTCCAGCGCCGCCACAAAATTTTCCATGCCCAGATTGTGCTCGGCGGAAATGGCCAGCGCTTCGCCCAGGCCAAGGCCCCAGGCTTCGGCGGGCGGTGTGACCCGGCCTTCGCACTTGTTGGCGGCCAGGATCACCGGCTTACCGCTTTTGCGCAGCGCCTGGGCGATGATTTCGTCGCCCGCCGTCACTCCGGCGCGGGCGTCGATCAGGAACAGCAGCACCTCGGCCTCGGCGATGGCCGCGAGGTCCGGGCCGGGGCCGTGGTCGTCACCACCGGGACGTTTCTTCGCGGCCTGATCCATCGCGGCGAGGCGACGGAATCGGCCGGGCGGATCGGCGAGCCCCCGGCGCTCGGCCTGTCGGCGGCCCTGACCCGGCTCGGC
>JAPLPI010000249.1 GCA_026400305.1 Alphaproteobacteria bacterium
TCCACCATGTTCACCACCATCTGGGCATGGCCTTGCGCCTGCATGTCGCCGCCCATCAGCTGGAAGGCCATCCGCTGGCCAGAGGCATCATGCATCAGGAACGCCGCCGCCAAAGTGTTGAACGGCCGCTTGTGCGGGACGATGGCGTTGGGGCTCTTGGGGTCCAGGCTGAAGAGCCCGCCGCGATTGTGCAGGAAGAAGCCATAGCCCGGAACGGTAACGCCCGACCCGAAGCCAGAGAAGTTGCTGTTCACCCAGGATACCATGTTGCCCCAGCGGTCGGCCGTGGACAGAACGATGGTATCGCCGGCGCCGTCGGCGCGGCCCGGACGGGTCACAGACGCATTCGCCGGATCGATCCGGCCGCACAGGCTTTGCGCATGGCTGGCCGAGGTCAGCGCCTTGACCTTGTCTTTGAGGCCGGGTGTGAAATTGGGATCGGCATTGACGGCGATCATGTCGGCATAGGCCAGCTTCTTGGCTTCCACCACCAAATGCCAATAGCGCGCATCCTTGGGACCCAGCGACGCCAAAGTCTGCCCCGGATAAACCTTGGCGGTGCAGGCTTCCAGGATGTTCAGCATCTCGTTGGCGGCGAAGCCCTGGCTGGGCGGCGGCAATTCCGCCAGCGTGAATCCCTTATAGTCGCTCAGCACCGGCTCGACCCATTCGCCCTTGTAATCGGCAAGGTCCTGAAGGGTCATGGTGCCGCCCAGCGCCTTTTCCTTAGCGACAATGGCCTTGGCGATATCACCTCTATAGAAAGCATCGCGCCCTTGCGCTTGCAGCAGGCGGAAGGCCTTTGCCAGATCCGGATTGCGGAAAATCTGTCCGGCCCTGGGCTGCTTGCCATTGATGTACCAGGCGCGCACGGAATCGGGATCGACCGTCGTACAGCAATTGGCAGGATCGGACGGCACCGGGCCGATGGAATCGGGCAGGCGCCAGTCAAACGCGGCGCGCTCGGTCAGAGGCACGCCCTGCTCGGCATAGGTGGCGGCCGGCTCCAGTACGTCTTTGAAAGTGCGCGTACCGTATTTGTCCAGCACTTCCTGCCAGCCCCAAGCCGCGCCAGGCACCGTGGCGGCAAGAATGCCGCGCTGTGGCATGCCCGAACCGGGACCCCAATTGGCCGGATCGGCGCGGTAGCCCTTGGAATTCAGGAACGCGATGGTTTCGCCGCTGGGCGCCTTGCCGCTCGCATTGAGCACATGCAGCTTGTGATCCTTGGCGGTGTAGATGATGGCGAACAGATCGCCGCCCATCCCGACATTCATTGGCTCGATCAGATTGAGGACCGCGGCGGCGGCCACCGCCGCATCCACTGCATTACCGCCCTTGCGCATGATTTCCAGCCCGGCCTGCGCAGCTAGCGGCTGACTGGTGGCGATAATGCCGTTGCGGCCCATCACTTCGGAGCGGCCCTGTACCATCCAGCCATCGGCGCGGTCGCCGTGTACCGCCGCACAGGCCGGCGGATTGGCCGCGCCGTCATTGCAGGTGGAGGTGGCGAGCTGCGCATCGGCGGAGACCGCCGACAGACAAAGGCCGATAACCGCAAGACCGATCCTGGTGTGCTTTTTCATGCCGACCCCCGCCATCTTTGACCCGGTCCTTATAACCAAAACTCGTACATGCTGCCATGTCATGGGAAGGGGGAAGCGCCATGGCCTGTATGCCCCGCGCAAAAAGGCGACCACCGCCAAACCGCTGACTTGCGCAAGTATCTCATGCCCTGAGTGCAAAATCGCAATGGGCCGCAAAATCATTCCCCGCGGGTCCACTTTTGGGGCAATATCCGTAGGCCCAACAGGGGAAGGAAACACAATGCGGAAAACTGCAGCTGCCACGGCTTTGTTGCTTACGGCCACCGCCGCCCAGGCCGATATCACCGTTTTCACATCCGGCGGCACCAATCCGGGCTTACGCACCCTAGCCGCGTCCTGGACGGCCGAAACCGGCAAGAATGTCACAATTGTCGGCGGCACCGTCACCAGGGCGCATGACAATGTCAGGGACAAGACGCCTGGCGATCTGGTTCTATTGCCCCTGCCCGACCTGAAAGACGTTGCGGCCAACCTGAAGCCAGGACCCTTCATGCCCATTGGCCGCGCCGATTTCGGCCTGGCGATCAAGGCCGGCGCCCCGCATCCAGATATCTCGACGCTACCAAAATTCATCGCCGTGCTGCGCGCTGGCAGCGGCGTCGGCTTCACCGATCCCACACGCGGCAGCGCCGCCGGCAAAATGGTCGCTGAGCTTTTGGCGCGCACCGACTTTGCCGGGGTCAAGCCGGTGCCCATTGCCGGCACACCGGGCCAGGCCATTGCGCGCGACGGCGTGCAATATGCGCTGGGTCCGATGTCGGAAGAGGTCACGGTACCGGGCGTGGAAGTGGTCGGCGTGATGCCCAAGGAAGTGGAAATGCACTTCGACTATACCGGCGCGGTAACGGACTATGCCGCGCGGCCCGAGGAAGCTGCCGCTTTCCTCACCTATATTACCCGGCCAGAGGCGCAAGCCGTATGGAAGGGAACGGGGCTAGAAAAACTGCCTTAAGCCATAAACCGCGTCACCACGTTGCGCAGCAAGGTGGATATCGGATTGTCGAAATTATTCCAGGGCAGGCTACCGCAAAAAGTAATGGAGCCGGTGGAGAACACCGCGCCGCCCTTTGCCGTTTCGAAATACACCATGTCGGCGCGGATCAACGGGTCGGGCGCGTTGCCGGGCAAGGCATAAGCGACTGGCACCAGAAGATCTTCAAGCGTGACGCCGAAATGCGCCTGGTGACCTTCGGAACGAGCAAGAAGGCGCGCATTCGGCGGCGTGCCCAACACGGAATCGGCGCGGTCCAACTCGAAACCCGCAGCGCCGCCGCCAGAAAAACCAAACCCGCCGATGTCCTCTTCGCCCAAACCAGCGAATATCCAGGCCAGGTCGGGCGCATACGAATCCGGCATGCGCCGGTAGTAGGAGCCTTCAAAACGCCCTTGCGCAGTGAAGCCCACACCGACCAGGCTTTGTGGCGTGCGATCCTGCCGCCGCCAGAGCCCACCATATCCGGCATCAAAGGCATGGTAGTACTCGCCCGGCTCCGCCGCCCAGGCGCGCGTGCCGCCTTCGGTGCGGCGAAGCTCCAACGTATCGGGCACCGCGTCGGATACCGCGACGCGCCAGTAAAATCCGTTGCCGCCCATATAGGCCAGCCGGCCGCCTGCGCTCAACCAGTCGCGCACCGCGTTCAAGGTGCCAAGGCTTTGATATTCGGGATGGGTTCCAGTGAGCACGCAAGCATAGCGCGACAGCAGCGCCTCACCTTCGCGCTCTAGGTCATGGTCGGTGATCGCATCCCAGGCGATACCCATCGCGTCCAGCCAGGCGGCCAGATGCATGTCGGCGGGAAAATGGCGCAGGCCCGATCCCTTGGGATCGACATAGGCCATCTGGCCGGCGCGAAAGGTCAGCACCGGACGGCGCAACGATGAAAATCCAACGCCGGAACCATCGCGGTGAAAGTTGTAGGTCGAAAGACCGAATTCCTTGTGCTCGGCGGGATGGTGTGGATAGACACCCCATGCGGCGCGGCGAGCGCGGAACGCCTCATCGAAATTGTCGCGCTCGAAATTGGCATACACTTGATAGGTGTAGGTCGGAAACAGGATGGCAACTTTCGCGGTAGCGGTACCCGGCGGCGGCAGCACAAACACCGGCACGATGTCCAGCTCACCTCCCGATCTCAGGCGGATGCCGTAAACCCCGCTGGGCAGACCGGCGGGTACTCTGAAGGTGAAATCGGTCTGCCAGCCGCAGTCATAGAGATCATCGTCATGGAAATGCACCGCGGCATACTGCTCGGGCGCCTCGGTCCATTTCAGCACATCGCCCGTCCAGGAGGAGCCGCGCATCGCCCGCGGGGGCATATTGACCAGTTCGCCATGCCGCTGATGCGGGCCGCGGTCAGAAATCTTCTGGGTGGGAATATCCAGGCTGAAATCCCACCAGGCGATGACCTCGCCCGGCTGGAGCGGCGCGCCCGCTTGAGTCGTGCCCTTCAGCAGCATCGGATGTTCCAGCCGGCCATTGAAATGATCGCCATAACCACCCGCAACGGGCGCCGCTGCCAGCAGCAAGACTGTTGGCGGGTCGATGATGGCGGACAGTTGGGCTTGCCCGCTGCCGTTCACGCCCCAGTCCTGCGTGAGCGCGGTCTGCACCAGGCGCAGCAATTTTCCATCGCAGATCACCCGCAGTTCGTACCAGCGCCGTTGCAACATCGGCGCCGTCACGCGGCAGCGCGCATTGCCCACCGAAAGTTCTGTGCCTTCTGCGGTGACATGCAGCGAAAGGCCTTTGCCGCCCAGCAGGGACAGAACTGCCTGCGTCTGGCCATCCAGCAGCCAGGGCTGCACCCGCACTGTCAGCGTCCATTCCCGCGGCAACACCAGTCCATCCAGCGCCACCAGACCATAGGAGCCGTTATGGATTGCCTGCGCGCGGCCCGGATAGGTTGCGGCAAAAGCAGCCGGGACATCTTCGAAAATCATGCCGGGGCCGGACGGATTGGGATCGGCGCTGCGGATACGCACCAGATCGGCTTGGTAATCGCCACCGGGAGAGGAAACCTTGACGGCGATCTGGCCACCGGCCCGGACCGACCATCGGTCGGTATAACTGACAAGAAACGCGGTCATGCCGCGCGCTCCGTCCGTTGCACGGTTTCCAGGGCGCGGCAGAAGCGGGCGAACAGCTCCTCCACTTCGGCCTGCGTGATTATCAGGGGCGGTGCGAAATTGATCGTGTCCTTCACCACCCGCAGCAGCAAGCCTTCCGCCATCATCGCCTCCTGCATCGCCTGGCCGCGCGTGCCGGGGGCATCAGCACGGCTGTGCAATTGCACTGCCCCGCCCAGCCCGACGCCGCGGATGTTGAATACCATGGGATGCCCGGTCAGCGACGCCAGCAGCTGCTGCAGCCTGGGCGCAACCTTGCAGACATGGCCCAGTATATCGCGTTCCTCGATGATCTCGATCATCCGCAGCGCGACGGCGGCAGCCACAGGATGGCCGCCATAGGTCGCGGCGTGAGAGAAGATGCCCTCCTCCTCCGAACCCTGCTCCAACCCCTCGTAAAAATCGCCGTCCATAACAATTGCCGAGATCGGGAAATAGGCGCCGGACAGCGCCTTGGCCAAAGTCATGCAGTCGGGTCGCATGCCAAAGGTCTGGCTGGCGAACATATGACCGGTGCGGCAGAAGCCCGTGATCACTTCATCGTCGAACAACAGAATGCCGTAACGGTCCAGCAGCGCGCGAAGGCCAGTCAGGTATCCCGCCGGCGGCACGATACAGCCGGCGCTGTAGGACACCGGATCCAGGATCATGGCGCCGACCATTTCGGGGCCGGCATGTTCGATGGCCTCCTCGATTTCCACTAGCATGCGCGCGGTGAAGGCGGCTTCATCCTCTCCGGCAAGGGCGTTGTTGGCGTAATCGGGTTGGCTGACCGTGATTACATCCTGCATCGGCAGGTTGAAGGCCCGCGCCGTGCCGGGAAAGCCGCCCAGCGGGGCAGTGGCAATGGTGGCGCCGTGATAGCTGAGGGCGCGCGCGATGATTTTCACGCGCTGCGGCTCGCCGCGATGGGCGTTGCGGAATCGCATGAACTTGATGAGAAAATCGTTAGCTTCCGAACCCGTGGACGCGAAGGAGACACGGGCATTAGCCATCGGCGCCAAGGCGGCCAGTTTTTCGCCCAATGCCAGCGCCGCCGGAACGGTGCGGTACAGGCCCGACGCATAGGCCGGCAGCTGGCGCATCTGGCGTATCGCTGCTTCCACCAGCTCTGGCTCGGAAAAGCCCAGCGCGGCGCTGTAGAAGGACGAACAGCCCTCTATATATTCTCGCCCATTTTCATCGATCAGGAAAATGCCCCGGCCCTTTTCTATCACCAGTGGACGGCTGGTCCGGGCGCGGCGCAGGTTGGTGAATCCGATCAGGGTGGCGTTGTCGGGAGCGTTGCCGCGACGTGGGTCGAGCATGGAAAATCTTGCCTGAGGCCGGAAGAACCCGTTTGGGAGCGCCCCGCCTCCACCCCGGTGTTATAACGGGATGGCTCACAGCCTGCGATAGCCAGAAAAGACAGGCGTTACCCGTCGCGGGACGGCCTTTGGGCTGTCTCGCGGTAATTCCTGTTGCCCAAGGTAGCCTTCGCCAGGGCCGCCGCATCGCTTTTCAACTTCTGAGATCTTTCTTCCACCACCTGCGGCGGCTCCGCTTCGGTCCATGCCGATTTCAGGAGGGCGATGCCGTGGCCCAGCGCAAAGTGTCCGCCGTCAGGGCCTATGAGACAGAAAAGGGGTTTTAGCTAAGGGAGGAATTTGGTCTCATCGCCTTGAGAAAGGACTACCGATGAGAACGAAATCCCCAAGCCCTAAGGCGCCCGCCGAGCGGGTTTTGAAAGACATCCGCCGGGCCACCCGCAAGCATTACTCTGCCGAGGACAAGATCCGGATTGTGCTGGATGGGCTTCG
>JAPLPI010000426.1 GCA_026400305.1 Alphaproteobacteria bacterium
ATCGACCGGATGGAAAGCTTCGCAGATACCCGCGCCTTTGTTCGCCATCCTGTCAACATCCACGAAGTGCTGGACCGGGTGCGCAAGGTGGCCGAAACCAGCTTCGCGCGTGGCGTCACCATCATCGAAAATTTTGACCCCTCGCTGCCGGCGGTGTCGGGCAACCAGGACAAGCTGATCCAAGTATTCCTCAACCTTGTCCGTAATGCCGCCGATGCACTGCCCGAGACGTGCGGGGAGATCACCCTGACCACCGGCTATCGCCACGGCGTGAAGTTCGGCGCTGGCACCTCGGGTGAGCGGGTGTCGCTGCCGCTGGAAGTGACCGTGCGCGACAATGGCTCGGGCGTGCCCACGGATTTTCTGCCTTACATCTTCGATCCTTTTGTCACCACCAAGGTGCGAGGCACGGGCCTCGGCCTGGCCTTGGTGGCCAAGATCGTGGGTGATCATGGCGGCGTTATTGAGTGCGATTCCGTTTCGGGACGCACCATATTCCGCGTGCTGTTGCCGCAATCGCGTGCCGGGGAGATCTGAACATGGCGGCAACCATTCTTGTCTGTGACGATGACAGCGCCATCCGCACGGTATTGAACCAGGCGCTGGGCCGCGCCGGGTACGATGTGCGCACCACAGGCACGGCCGCAGGCCTGTGGCGCTTGATTTCAGCCGGCGAGGGCAATTTGGTCATTACCGATGTGGTACTGCCCGATGAATCGGGCTTCGACCTGATCCCGCGCATCAAGCGCATGCGCCCCGAACTGCCCATCTTGGTGATGAGCGCCCAAAACACGCTGCTGACCGCCATCACAGCGGCCGAACGCGGCGCCTTTGAATATCTGCCAAAGCCCTTTGACCTGAAGGAGCTGATCAGCGTGGTGAGCCGCGCACTGGCGACGCCGCTGCCCAAGCGCGACACCGGGCTGGAAGCGGCGGAAGATCGATTGCCGCTGATCGGCCGTTCGCCGGCGATGCAGGAGATCTACCGCGTCATTGCGCGCCTGACCCAGACCGACCTAACCGTGATGATCATGGGCGAAAGCGGCACCGGCAAGGAACTGGTAGCTCGCGCGCTGCACGATTACGGCAAGCGCCGTCATGGCGCTTTCGTCGCCGTCAATATGGCCGCGATCCCCAAGGAACTTGTGGAAAGCGAACTGTTCGGCCATGAGCGCGGCGCCTTTACCGGGGCCACCAATCGCGGCGTGGGTCGTTTCGAACAGGCCGAAGGCGGCACGCTCTTCCTGGACGAAATCGGTGACATGCCCCTGGAAGCCCAGACCCGTTTACTGCGCGTTCTGCAGCAGGGCGAATATACCACCGTGGGCGGGCGCACCCCGATCAAGACCGATGTGCGCATTATCGCCGCCACCAACCGCGACCTGCGCCAGTTGATTCATCAGGGTATGTTCCGCGAGGATTTGTACTATCGCCTCAACGTCGTGCCGCTGCGCCTGCCGCCGCTTCGCGAACGGGTGGAGGACATTCCCGATCTTGTCCGCCACTTCCTGCGCAAGGCCGAGAACGAGGGCCTGCCGCACAAGACGCTCGACAATGAAGCCCTGGACCTGCTGCGGCGTCATCGCTGGCCGGGCAATGTGCGCGAACTGGAAAATCTCATCCGGCGCCTGGCGGTGCTGCAATCGGGTGACGCCATCTCGGCGGCCTCAGTCAGCGCGGAATTGAAAGAGCCATCTAAGTCCTTCGCCGCGGACTCCGGAGAGGGGCCGCAATCTCTGTCGGCCTCGGTCGAGCAGTACCTGTCTCAATACTTCCTGGCCCAGGGCGATCGCCTGCCGCCCCCCGGCGTCTATGACCGCATCGTGCAGGAGGTGGAGCGGCCGCTGATCTCCATCTGTTTGGCCGCCACCCGCGGTAACCAGATCCGGGCGGCGCAGCTTCTGGGGCTGAACCGGAATACTCTTCGCAAGAAGATTAGGGATTTGAGGCTTGAAGTCATTCGGGGCCTGCGCACCGAATAGCTTCAGACGGCGCAGCACAGCGCGAAAGCACAGTGAACGGCCCGGGACTGCAGGACATAAGCACTGAACTATTTTTCCATATTCTCTAACAATTTCGCAGTTTTACTAAGTTTTTCCGGTAACAGTATTGCGAATTTGTGACGCTGCATTCTTGCAACAGTCCGTCCCTTGGTTACAATACCACCCATTGAGCGGCTTCGGGGTGGTGGACCGGTCGCATGGAGCGTCGGCGAGAGCCGGAGCGTTCATTCAAAGCGAAATGACATGGTTAGCGAAACAACTTTCCCAGAACGGCGCGGGTCCCTGCGCGCGGTATCCAGACCTTCCCAGATGGCCTTTGCGGTCGCCCTCCTTGCCGTCGCGTCCGGCTGCATCACCTATGCCCTGCTGACCGACCTTCTGCCGTATCACCCAGGCCTCGCCGGTCAGATTGTGCTGGTCACGTTCAACATGACCCTGGTTTTGATCTTGGCCGCGTTGATCGGCTGGCGTATCGCCCGACTGGTGGCCACCCGCCGCTCGGGACGCGCCGGAGCCAAGCTACATGTCCGCCTCGTAACCTGGTTCTCGGCCATCGCCGTGGTGCCGGTGGTGCTGGTGGCAGTGTTCGCCGCGGTAACCCTGAATCTGGGCCTGGACCAGATGTTTACGGGCCGTGTGAAGGAAGCCTTGGGAAGCGCCGTCAATGTGGCGCAGGTCTATGTGAAAGAACATGAAGTCAGCATCCTGGGCGACATCCGCTATATCGCCGACGCCATACAGCGCGATCCACAATTGTTCGACGAAGAGCATCACGTCAAGGCAGGCCTGCTGTTCGCCAAGCTGGGCACCATCACCCAGAACCGTGGATTGCAGGCCTCTTACATTTTGGACAGCAAGGGCGCCGTGCTGGGCACCACCAAGCAGCCCTCTCTGAAGGACCAGCCCATCCCGTCCCCCGCTTACTTCGCTCAGGCGCGCGAGGGCATCGTGGTGGATACGCCCGACAACGGCACCGTCACCGCGCTTGTGCAGTTGCAGGCGCTGAACGATGCCTATCTGGAAACCGTGCGCGTGGTGGACCCCAAGGTTTTCGCCTATTACCTGCGCACCCGCGCAGCGGTGACAGAATATAACCGCCTGAACGATTCCCGCCTGCAAATCCAGCTCCAGTTCGCGCTGCTCTACGGCATGGTGGCGCTGGTGGTGCTGCTGGCCGCGATCTGGTCGGGCCTGTGGGCCGCCAACCGCCTGGTGCGGCCTATCTCCGACCTGATCGATGCGGCGGGCCGGGTATCGGAAGGCGATCTCACCGCCCAGGTGCGCATCGAGCGCGACGATGACGAGTTGGGCACCTTGGGCACCGCCTTCAACCGCATGACCCAACAGCTATACGCCCAGCGCAATGATCTTGTCGCCGCGGGCCGGCTGAACGAAACCCGCCGCCGCTTCACAGAGGCCGTGCTGTCGGGCGTGAGCGCCGGAGTGATCGGCCTTGACTGGGAAGGGCGCATTACCATCATCAACCGCGCTGCCGCCCGGCTGATGAATGCCGCGCCCGATGATATGGAGACTACCCATTATTCCGACGCGGTGCCCGAACTGGCGCCGCTGATCCTAAAAGCCATATCGGAACCGGCGGGCCACGCCGGCGGCGAAGTAACCATCAAGCGGGCGGGCACCCCGCGCACTCTGAGCTTGCAGGTGACCTCCGAGCGCGGCAGCGCCGATGGCTTTGTCGTGACCTTCGACGACATTACTGATCTGGTGGGGGCGCAGCGCACCGCGGCCTGGGCCGATGTGGCGCGCCGCATTGCGCATGAGATCAAGAACCCGCTGACCCCGATCCAGCTATCCGCCGAACGGCTGCAGCGCAAGTATGCCGACGAGATCGTCACCGATCCGGAAGTCTTCAAGCAATGCACTGACACCATCGTGCGCCAGGTGGGCGATATCGGCCGCATGGTGGACGAGTTCAGCAGTTTCGCGCGCATGCCCACGCCGGCGATGCGGCGCGAGAATGCCCATGTACTTTTGCAACAAGCCTTGTTCCTTCAGCGCGTCGCCAATCCCGCCATCACCTTCGCCACTGACGTGCCCAAGGAGCCGGTCCATTTCGAAGGCGATGGCCGCCTGATTTCCCAGGCGCTGACCAATGTTCTGAAGAATGCCGGCGAGGGCATCGCCGCGCGCATCGCCAATGGCGATGGCGGGCCGGGCAGGATTTTCATTTCTCTGGTGCCGAAAGGCGCCAAGTTCTCCTATCGTGTCACTGACAATGGCATCGGCCTGCCACCGGAGCACAAGCACCGGCTGACCGAGCCTTATGTCACCACCCGCCCCAAGGGCACTGGGCTGGGTTTGGCGATCGTGCGCAAGATCATGGAAG
The DNA here is from genome assembly GCA_026400305.1 of Alphaproteobacteria bacterium. GTDB lineage: Bacteria > Pseudomonadota > Alphaproteobacteria > Micropepsales > Micropepsaceae > Rhizomicrobium. The sequence continues at coordinate 4,351 of JAPLPI010000426.1, forward strand.
ACCATGGCGGGGACGTCACGCTCGCCGACGTGGAAGGCGGAGAAGGCGCGGAGGTCACGTTGACCTTCCCGTTTGCACAAAAGACTCTGATAGGAACTGAAGATGAGCAAAAACGGATCTCTGATCGCGTCTGAGATCCTCATCGTGGACGATGAGGAAGATATCCGCGACCTGATCGCGGGGATCCTGCATGACGAGGGTTACACCACCCGCGTGGCGGGCAACTCTGAATCCGCGCTCACCGCCATTCGCCTCCGCCGGCCCCAGCTGGTGGTTCTGGACATCTGGCTGCAGGGCTCCAAGCTGGACGGCATCGAAATCCTGGAAACCATCAAGCGCGAGCAGCCCGAACTGCCGGTGGTTATGATTTCCGGTCACGGCACCATCGAGACCGCCGTCGCCTCGATCAAGAAAGGCGCCTACGACTTTGTCGAAAAGCCGTTCACGGCCCACCGCCTTATGCATGTGGTGGAACGCGCCCTAGAGGCGGCGCGACTCAAGCGCGAAGTGCAGGAACTGAAGCTCAAGGCGGGCGACGAGGGCGAACTTGTGGGGAATTCCTCCACTACGACCCAGCTGCGGGTTCTGATCGATAAGATCGCCCCCACCAACAGCCGCGTGCTGATCGCGGGGCCCGCTGGTTCTGGCAAGGAAGTGGTGGCGCGGCTGATCCATGCCCGCTCGCGCCGTTCCGGCAACGCCTTTGTCGCCATCAACTGCGCAACCATGGAGCCGGACCGGCTGGAAGTCGAACTGTTCGGCATCGAGAATAACGCCGGCCCGCGAAACACCGGCCTGTTCGAACTGGCGCATAACGGCACGCTGTACTTGGACGAGGTGGCCGACATGCCGCTGGAAACCCAGGGCAAAATTCTTCGCGTATTGATCGACCAGACATTTACACGTGTCGGCGGCCAGGCCCGCGTCCAGGTGGATGCGCGCGTCATTTGCTCCACCACCCGCGACTTGCGCGCCGAAACCGAAGCAGGGCGCTTCCGCGAGGACTTGTATCACCGCCTCAACGTGGTGCCGGTGCGCATTCCTTCGCTGGCAGAACGCCGCGACGACATCCCGGTTCTGGTCACCCATTTCATGAAACGGCTATCGATCGCCGGCGGTCTGCCCATGCGCATCATCAGCGACGATGCCATGGCTGTTCTGCAGACCCATGACTGGCCGGGCAATGTCCGCCAGCTTCGCAACATCGTGGAACGGCTTTTGATCCTGGCCAACAACGACGTCACCGCGGCGGTGACTGCCGACCTTCTGCCCACTGACATGGGCGCCGGCATGTGCGACTTCAAGTCGGGCGACCTGCTGGTCTCGCTGCCCTTGCGCGAAGCGCGTGAAATTTTTGAGCGCGATTACCTGATGGCCCAGATCAACCGCTTTGGCGGCAACATCTCCCGCACTGCGGCCTTCATCGGCATGGAGCGCTCGGCGCTGCATCGCAAGCTGAAGTCGCTGGGTGTCAGTTCGGCGCAGAGCTTACCCAACTGATGCTGAAAAAATGGTCTAAAAGCCGCGCCCCGGCCGGGCGCGTTGCCTATGTCAACGGCCGCTACGTGCCCTTTGCGCGGGCTGGCGTGCATGTGGAAGACCGCGCGTTGCAGATGGGCGACGGTATCTATGAAGTCGCCGGCGTGAAGAACGGCGCACCCACAGACGAAGACAAGCACCTAGACCGCATGGAGCGTAGCTTGGGTGAGCTTGGCATGCCCATGCCCATGAGCCGCGCGGCGCTGAAGATCGTGATGCGCGAGATGATTGCCCGCAATAAGATCCCCGAAGGCTATCTCTACATCCAGACCACCCGCGGCGCGGTCAAGCGCGATCATGTCCCGCCGGTGGATGGCCCGCGGCCTACCTTGATCATAACCATGCGCGCCATCGATACCGCGGGGCTGGCGCAG
>JAPLPI010000152.1 GCA_026400305.1 Alphaproteobacteria bacterium
TTTATCCAGTTGAAGGGAAACAGCCGGCCATTCATGTCGCGTATGGCTTCATTCAGATTCGGGAAGGTGGCAGTGAAGGCGGCCGGCTGGCCCTTGTATTCGGCGATGCAGACATCGCCTGGGCGCAGCAGCAGCTTGAGCACGCCGGCCAGTTGGTCGATCTCCGCCTGGGTCATGGGCACAAAGCCCCAATTGTCCGACCAGGCATCGTTGATGATGTCCAGCAGCAGGGCCACTTCTTTCTTGAAGCGCTTGTCCATGTGGATGTTGCGCAAGGTGACGTCGCCGCCGCGCATTGCGCGCGCCATCAACTTTTCCCATTTGTGCATGGACGCGTCGGGACCATAACGATAGGCGATCAGGTCTTCCACCTTTTGATAACCCTGGGTGGTGATGCGATCCGCATAATAGGGGCGGTGATGGTTCATCATCACTGAGGGCGGGGTATCGAAGCCTTCGACCAGAAGCCCTGGCTGGTCCCACAGCGAAAAGCTGATCGGCCCGATCACCCGCTTCATGCCCTGGTCGCGCAGCCAGCCCTCGGCGGCCTTCAACAGCGCGTCGAAGACTTCCTGATCGTCGTTCGCTTCGATGAATCCGAAGTGACCGGTGGCGTCGTTGTAGCGGTCGAGGTGCAGCTGGTCGATCTGGGCAGTGATGCGGCCGACTGGCTCCTGGTCCCGATAGGCCAAGAAAAAGACGGCGGTAGCATGCTGGAAATAGGGATTGTGCTTGGGCTGGAAATGCAATTTTCGCTCCAGCAGCAGCGGCGCCACCCATTGCGGGTCATCGGCGTAGATCTTGAAGGGCAGGTGGTGGAAATCATGCCATTGCTGGCGGGTCTGGACCGGGACGATTGTAAGGGACAATGACGTTTCCATGGCTGCGCGGGGAGGGCGCACCATAGCGTTGGGGGCTCTGATTTGATAGTAACAAAAGCCGTATTTCCGCGGCTTTACCCCCGCGAGTTGGCCTTGTGAAAACCATCCTGATCACCGGAGCATCCAGCGGCATCGGCGCAGGCTTGGCCCGTGCCTATGCAGCGGATGGCGTTACGCTTCTGTTATGGGGCCGCGATGCGGAGCGGCTTGATGCAGTGGCGGCCGCGTGCCGGTCTCACGGCGCAGCGGTGACAACGCAGGTCTTCGATCTGCGTGACGCGGCAGGGTTTGCGAAGCTGCTCGCCGCCGTGCCGGTGCTGGACATCGCCATCTTCAATGCCGGCCTGGGCGGCACCGCGCCGGCCGATGTGGCCGCCGAAGCGCCCGAGGTGGTGCAGGCCATCGCAGAGGTGAATTTCATTGCACCCATCGTCGGCGCCAATACGGTCGCCGGCGCGATGGTGGCGCGGGGCACAGGCCACATCGTTCTGGTCGGCTCCATCATCGAATCTTTCCCGCTGCCCATGGCGCCGACTTATGCCGCGACCAAGGCGGGATTGAAGATGTTCGCGGAAGCCTTTTCCATTCGCATGGCCAGACACGGTGTGAAGGTGACGCTGGTGTCGCCGGGCTTCATCAACACGCCGATGAGCCGGTCGGTGACCGAACCCAAGCCGTTCCTGATGGATGCCGATACCGCCGCCGCCACCATCAAGCGCCGCGTCGCGGCGGGCGCCCGCACCATCGTTGTGCCGTGGCAGTTCGCGGTGATCCGCGGTGTGGCCAATCTTCTGCCGCGCGCCTTGCTGCGCCGGATCCTGGCACGCGTATGATGTCGGCGCCCGACATCGGCCCCGAAGCGGGATTTCTGGCGCGGCTGGCCGCCAGCCGGGTAGGGCGCTTTGGCATCTTCCTGTTGCGCTGGGGTATTCCCGCCGCGCTGCTGCTCATCATCGGCCAGCGGCTCAGCGAACTGGGCTGGCGCGAAATCTGGACCGCACGGCCTGGCAATCCCGGTTTCTATCTTCTGCTGGTGATGCAATTCTTCCTGCAGCCCTTCGGGGATTACTTCGTCTATCGCAACCTGTGGGGCGGAACGAGCACGCCGCCCATGTCGGTGATCCTGCGCAAGCGACTGATGAATACCTTCATGCTGGATTATTCCGGCGAGGCTTATTTCTATCTGTGGGCGCAGTCGCGGCTGAAGCTGGCGCCGGGCATGCTGGTACATGCCATCAAGGATTCCAACCTGCTGTCGGGCGGGGCGGGTTTGGCGATGGTCTATGTAATACTGTTGATGCTGCTGCTCACCGGAGGCCTGGCGCTTCCGGTCGTTGTGGGTGCCCATGCCTGGCTGTATGCGTTGGTCGGCACCGTGCCGTTGCTGTTGTGCCTGGTGCTGGTGCTGGGCCATCGCAAGTTCACCGCGCTCAGCCGCCGCCAGATCGCGTCGACCTTCGGCACCCATTTTACCCGCTGTCTTTTGGTGTTGGCCGTTGAGTTCGGCCTGTGGGAACTGTCCGGCGCGCTGCCCTCGGCGGTGGCCTGTCTGCAGTTCGTGGCGCTGCGGCTTGCGGTGACGCGGCTGCCGCTGGTGCCCAACAAGGATTTGATCTTTGTCGGTGCCGGCATTGCCGCGGCGGGACTGGCTAATGTGTTGGTCACGCCGGTTGCCATGGTGCTGGTGATCCTGGCAGCGGTGGACCTGATATTGGCGGCGACGGTCGCCAGCCTGGCCTGGCTGATCGATGCCAGGCGGGAGCGCAGCCGATGAAACGCTGGATGCACAATCCGCTGTTCTGGATTTTTCTGGCGGCGGCCGGGCTGCGCCTGTCCGGCTTCTTCTGGGGCCTGCCCGCGCCTGATGGCTGGGACGATGACGGCTTTAGCCCGCGCAATTTTCTCACGGCGCTTGCGCTGACCTGGAAGCCCGGCTCCTACTTCACCTATCCGCCGCTGCATGCGCTTCTGTTGGCGATCCTGAACTTTCCCAGCATCATACTGACGCTGCTGCACACGCCATCGTTGCGCCAGCCCGACGTGATTGGCGAGTTCATCAAGCCGGAGCACATGACATGGTTCGCGGTGACAGGGCGGCTGGTCAGCGTGGCCATGTCGCTGGGCATTATAGGTATCGTGCACGAGATGGCGCGGCTGGTGGCGGGGCGGCGGTCCGGTCTGTTCGCGGCGGCCGCCTGCACCCTGAATTTCGGACTTACCTATTATGGCCAGGTCGGCAATCTGGATGTGCCCTACCTGTTCTGGGGAATGCTGTCACTGCTGTGGGGTATGCGCGCGGTGATCGAGCAACAGGTGCGGCACTGGTGGGGCGCTGCACTGTTCGCCGCTGCCGCCGTGGCGACCAAAGACCAGGCCTATGCCCTGTTCCTGCTCAGCCTGCCGCTGTTCCTAGTCTTCTGCTTTGCGGTGGACGAATGGACCCGCGCCAACGCGCGGAAGATTGTGCTGACGCTGCTGCCGGCGGCGGCCGTCGCGCTGTTTGCAGTGTTGCTGCTGGACGGCGCCATCACCAATCCCGGCGGCTTTGTAAAACGGCTTGCCTTCCTCAGCGGTCCCGCCAGCCAGAGCTATGGGGAATATTGGCAGGGGCCTGCGGGCTGGGCGGCGCTGCTGCGCGACATGATGCTGTATTACGCTCGCGGCTATGGCCTTCTGGCGGTGCTGTTGGCCGGCATAGGTGTGTGGCTGACCGGACGGCGAGGCAATGTGGCGGGATTCCTGCCATTGCTGGCCATCATCTCCTTCACGGTATGCTTCAATTTTGCCGCCTTGCGCACCGACGACCGTTTCTTGATGCCGCAAGCGGTACTGGCCTGTGTCTATATCGGCATCGCGGTGGAAATGATCGGACATGCCCGGCTCTGGCTGCGGCGAGTGGCGCAGGGCGTCGTCGCGGCGACCGCCTTGTTGGCGCTGCACCAGGCCATCGCCATCAACGCCGCCATGCTGTTCGACCCGCGTTATGAGGCGGAAAGCTGGATGGCGTCGCATGTCCGCCCCGGCGACACGATCGAAACTTATGGCCAGAACTGCTTCCTGCAGCGCTTTCCCAAGGATGCAATCGTGACGCGTGTGGGGCAGGGCGATCTGAAGCTGCGCAATCCGTTGCCGGGCGTGCGTGAGGTGCGGGGGGGCTTCATCGCGCCGCGTGACAGCCGCTTTATCGTGCTCAGCACCGCCTGGGCGCGGCGCTACCTGCGGCCCGCCACCCCGCTGCCATCCGGACATCGTTATTCCTGGCTCCAGGAACTGGATTTCCGCAACGGCGATGCGCACATGTATTTCACGCAGCTGGTGGGTGAAAAACTGCCTTACCGGCTGGTGCATGTGGCGGCGCCGAACCGGTTCTGGCCCACGGTCCATATCCATGACAGCCTGAACGAGCCGGTCTGGATATTCGAGCGCACGCCATGAGTGCTGGGCGCATCCTGATCTGCCTGCATGATTTTTCGCGCGGCGGCACCGAACGCATCGCGATCGGCTTGGTCGCGGCCTGGGCCGATGCGGGGCGCGAAGTCACCATCCTGTGCGGCAATACCGAAGGCGGCCTGCGCGAGATGGTGGATAGTCGTGTGAGGGTTGTCGCGCTGGATCCACCGGTGCGGCGCGGGTTTTTGTCGCGCTGGAAACTGGGTCGCGCCATGGCCCGGCGTTTGGCGGAACTGAACCCTGACCTGATCTTCCTGCCCGGAAACTTCCACGCCTTTCTAGCCAACGGTCTGCGGTATGGCACCGAGGCTCCGATTGCACTCAAGATTTCCAATCCGCCCGTGCCGGATGCCCCCTTCGCCAAGGCGATCTTTCGCCTCATCACGCGCGGTGTCACCGGCTTTGCCGCCATGAACAGCGGACTGGCGCGCGAACTTGCCGCGTTTCTGCCGGGGCGGAAGATCATCACCTTACATGACCCGGTCTATATCGGTGCCGCTGCGGCACCCTTATGCCCGCCCGGCCGCAACATCCTCTGGATCGGACGGATGGAGCCGCAAAAGGATCCGGCGCTGGCATTGGAAATTATGCGGGGCTTTGACGGTCATCTCACCATGTTGGGGGAGGGCGCATTGATGGCGGATGTCCGGGACAAGGCTGCCGCTTTCGCGGATAAAGTCACGCTCGCCGGCTATGTGCCGCAGATTGAGCCTTACTTGGCTAATGCCGATGCGCTGCTGATCACGTCGCGCTACGAGGGCGGTCCGGCCGTGGCGGTCGAGGCGCTGGCACAGGGCGTGCCGGTGGTCAGCACCGATTGTTCCTTCCTGCTGCGCGATCTCATCACCACACCGCAAGCGGGCCGCATCCTTACTTCGCGCGATCCAGCCGCGCTGGCGGCGGCGCTGGACGCGGCTTGCAAGGCGCCCCGCGCGCCGGAACAGCTGTATGCCCTTGCCGCGCCGTTCGAACCGCGCGCTCGTGCCCGCGCCTATCTGGACTGGTTCGATGGTTTGCATGGATAGCGAGCTTCGCCGCAGCCTTGTGATCCTGGCGGTTGTGACCCTGGTCACGGCCTGGTTCAGCGTTACTTTCTATTTCCCGGACGAGCACTACCAGGTGCTGGAATTCACGTCCTTCAAGCTGGGTATTACCCCAGCGTCCAGCCTCCCCTGGGAGTTCGGTGTCCGCATCCGGCCCTGGTTCCAGCCAGGTGTCTATTTCCTGATCGCCAGGCCGCTGATCGCGGCGGGCATCACTGACATGTTCAACATCACTTTTATCCTGCGGCTGCTGACGAGCCTGATCTCGCTGACCGCCCTGGCGCTGTTCGTCCGCGCGCTGCTACCCACCATCGAAAGTGAGGACGAAAAGCGCGCCTTTGTCCGCTACCTGCCGTTGTTCGGATTCCTGCCCTACCTGTTCGTGCGCACATCATCTGAAACTTTTTCGGCGGCCTTCTTCGCGCTGGGCCTGGCCGTTGCGCTCGAGCGGCGCACGCTGTCACGGATGGCGCTGGCCGGGCTGTTCTGTGGCCTGGCATTTGAATCGCGTTACCAGACGGGACTGCTGGGATTTGGTCTGTTCGCTTGGCTGGCCGTCATCGCGCGCGAAAAGCTCAAATCATTGATGGCGTTTCTGGGCGGGGGCGTCGTGGCGCTGGCGATTGGTGCGCTGGCGGATCACTGGGGCTATGGCGCCTGGGTGTTTCCGCCGCTGGGCTATGTCGATGTCAATCTGGTGCAGGGCGTGGCGGCGAACCAGTTCGGGCGCGAACCCGTCTTCGCCTATCTCTATCTACTGCCAGCGCATATTTTCTTCGGCATCACACTCGTTCTGATGGCGGGAATGGTGGCGATGTGGCTGCGCAATCCGCACCATGCCGTGAGTTGGGCAAGTTTTCCCTTTGTGCTGGCGCATATCGCCATCGGCCACAAGGAAGCGCGCTTCCTGTTTCCACTGGCGATCCTGGCCGTATCGTTCCCCGTGCTGGGCTTTTCGCCGCGCCTGCCGCGCTGGCGCCCGATGTTCACACGCATCTGGAATTGGCGCAGATCCTGGGCGGCCAGAGCCGTTACCGGCATATCCGTCCTGGCCATGATCTATTTCGCGCTCTATCCCTTTGGCGTGCGGCCGCATATGCCGATGGCGCGCTATCTTTATCGCCATGATCCCGGCCCGGTCATGAGCTTTGAGAAACCCTTCGCATCCTATCCCATGTTTCGTCGCACCGGATTCATCATCGGAAAGCTGCAGGACACCGCGCAACTGAATGCGCTGTTGGACAAGGGTCCGGTGAATCTGATGATGCAAACACCGGTCCCGCCAGAGCTGCCTGGGACTACCGCTACTTTGCTCTATTCGGAATTTCCGCTCACGCGCCCCGGTTATAGCAAAATGGGCGCGGATTACATAACCGGCTATACGGCCTTCGCCGCCCGCCACAATTTTCTTAAATTTCTGCCGCTTCATTGGTACACGCTTTACCGCGTAGAACGTTCCGCGACGATTCGGCCATAAATCTCGAACAGCTTTTCAAAATGCTGTTCGACATTGAAGACCTGGGCATCGGCCGCGGTCAGTGCGGCGCGCCGTTGCTCGGCCCGGTCACCGGCTAGAAGCCGCAGGATGGCGGCGGCGGCATCCTCTGCATCGCCCGTGCGATAGGTTTCGGCATAGCCGGGCCCTGCGAAGGTGGCCGAGGCGCTGGCATCGGGAATGATCAGTGGGGTACCCGAACACAAGGCTTCCGCCAGCACCAGGCCGAAGGTTTCCGCCGCCGAGCCGTGGATTAGCGCGTCGGCCGATGCCATCACGGTGGCCAGCTGGTCGGCATCGTTGATCTGGCCGGCGACATACACATTATGGGCATTCAGCGCCCAGCGCTCCACCGACGCGCGCAGGAAGCCGTCGCCGGCGATGTACAGCCCGATTTTGAGCTTTTTCTGCGCGCGTGTGACCGCCTGGATTATGGTGCGCAGGCGTTTTTCGGGATGATGGCGGCCCACCGCGATCAACAGCGAAGCGTCCGCGCCGAGGCCGCAGGTCGCCAGCATTTCCCGCCGCGCTGTAGGATCGCGAAAGCCGGGCGAGAACTTGCTGCGTTCCACCCCGAACGGCGCGGTCTGGATATTTTCCAGCCCGAAGCCGGCAAAGCGTTCGGCCAGCGCCGGATTGGTGACAATGGCGGCGTCGTAATTGCTGTTCAGCCGGTTGAGATAGCGCCAGAAAAAACCGAACAAGCGGTCCACGCGCTCCGGGCCTAATAGGCCGCCCAGGAAGGTTTGTGGATAGATCGCCACCGGATCGGCGTGCATGAAAAACACCTTCACCGCACTGCCGGGCCAGCGCGCCGCCAGCCAGCCGCCGCGCCAAGGAGATGACCCTTCCACCAAGTCGGGCGCCAGCTTGTCCAAAGTGCGCCACACCTGCTGGTGATTCCAGAACATGCGGTAGTTGCGATCAAATGGAAGGTGGGGGCTTTTGATCCAGGCGATGGTGCCGCCGTGGGCCTTTTCGGTGCGCGTATAGGCGCCGGGCGCGATGATGGTCAGTTCATGGCCGAACTTGCCGGCCAGCGCCAGCTTTTGGTTGATGTAGCGCCGTACGCCCCCGCCGGTGGGCGAATAGAATTCGCAGACATCTACGATTTTCACGGCGAAGCAGTCCCAGGCAGAAGCGCGCGATAATAGCCCAGCATGCGGGCCAAAGTCTCATCCCAGGAAAAGGTCAGGGCGCGGGCCCGCGCGGCCTGACCCATTGCTGTGCGAAGGGGGGCATCTTGAACCAAGGCGGTGATGTGGCGAGCGAAACGCGCCGGATCATCGGGTGGTACCAGGAAGCCGGTTTGCCCATCTATCACCAGCGAGCGACTGCCGGTGGCATCGGCGCAGACACAGGGCAGGCCCGACGCCATGGCCTCTAGGGTGACATTGCCGAAGCTCTCGCTGTCGCTGGGAAAGAAAAATATGTCCGACGACGCATAGGCGGCCGCCAATGCGTCGCCGCCCAGGAAGCCGGTGAAGATGGCATGGGGCAGCTGCGTCTGCACAAAGTCGCGGTCGGGTCCATCGCCCACGATCACCACGCGATGCGGCACGGCAATCTGCTTCAGCGCAGCGGTCAGCGTGTCCAGCCGCTTCTCCCGCACCAGGCGCGAGACATGTAGCACCACAAGCTCATCTTCCCCGATCCCCAATTGCGTGCGCCAGGCGGGATTGCGCTTGGACGGGTGGAAGCGGTCGGTCTCGATACCGCGTGGCCAGGGCTTGAAATTGTTCTTCAGGCCATCGGCCAGCAGCGCGTCGCGGGTTGAGTCGGACGGCACATAGACTTCGCGGCAGTCACCATAGAAACGGCGCAGGATCTTGGTCAGCATGCTCTCGAACGGCGCCAGATACCAATAGTGGCGCAGATAGGTCTCGTAGCGGGTGTGATAGGTCGCCACCGCCGGGATGTTATTGGCCTCCGCCAGCGCCAGCGCGGCATGACCCAGCAGATCGGGCACCGCGATGTGGATGACGTCGGGCTTGAAATCCAGCAACTGGCGTTTCACGGATGAGGGCATGCGCAGCACCAGCCGGTATTCCGGGCGGCCCGGCAGCGGCATGGAAGGCACCGGCGCGATGGTGCCGTTATGGGTGAAGGCAGGTGTGTCTGCGGTGGGCGTGAAGACCAGAACTTCGACGCCCTGGCGCTCCAGGTAACCGACCAGCCGGTTGAGGGTCAGCGCCACGCCATCGGCGATGTAATTGTACGAGCTGGTGACCAGTGCGATGCGCAATGAATTGGCCACGGCGCTAGCTGCGTGGTTCGGGCAGCTGGACGCGCGAATAGAGCGAATAGTCGGGATTGCAGATGAAGGTCAGCCACGGGCCGGACCAGGACGCCACCGGCGTCAGGCTGTCATAGAATTCCGATGCCATCCTCCGGATGTCCGGTAGGCGGTTCCACGGCACCGACGGAAAGTCGTGATGCTCGTTGTGATAACCGACATTAAGCGCCAGGCGGCCGACCAGGCCTCGGATTTCGGGATGGGTTTTCAGGATAGCTCGGGTGCGCGCCGGATGCGGCTGGTCCTGGGTCGAAACGAAGAATGCGCGGGACATCCTTAAGCAGTGCTGCGGCGGAGTTTTTCCAGTTCCTGCGCCACGACCGGAACAGTTTCCAGGATCTGTTCCTCGGTGTGGTTGGCCGTCAGGAAGAAGCGCAGGCGCGCCGTGGTGGCCGACACTGCCGGACGCACGATCGGCTGCACTTCGATGCCGCGCTCAAGCAGGTTGTGCGACAGCATCATGGCCAGCTTGTCGTCGCCCACGATCAGCGAGGCGATGGGAGAATCTTCATCGCCGCCGACGGTCAGGCCGTTTTCGCGGGCGACCTTGCGGAAGAACGTGGCGCGTTCGCGCAGGCGGCGCGGACGATGGGGTTCGCGCTCCAGGATATCCAGGGCAGCGATGGCGGCGGCGGTGTCGGCGGGCGACAGGCCGACGCTGTAGATCAGGCCGGGGCACAGGTAACGCATATATTCGATCAGGCCACGGTCGCCGGCGATATAGCCTCCGCTGGAGGCCAGGGTCTTGGATAGCGTGCCCATATAGACGTCGAGGCTGTCCACCGGCATGCCGGCGCCTTCACAGACGCCGCGGCCGGTCGGACCAAGGATGCCGAAGCTGTGGCATTCGTCCACCATCAGCAACAGGTCGTGGCGCTTCTTGGTTTCCACGGCGCGCTTCAGGTCCAGGATCTGGCCGTCCATTGAATAGACACCTTCAGCCACGATCAGGCCGCGGCGGAAGCCAGGACGTTCCTTTTCCATCATGCGGTCCAGGGCGTCCCAGTCCCCGTTGGGATAGGTGAAGGTCTTGGCGCCCGACAGGCGCGCGCCGGTGATGATGCTGTTATGGGCGCCGGAATCGTAGATCACCGC
>JAPLPI010000435.1 GCA_026400305.1 Alphaproteobacteria bacterium
ATCGAACATGCCATTCACCACCATTTGCGGATCGCGCGCCATGATCGCCGCTTTCAGCCGGTCATTGAGGAATATATTGGCCGAGACATGGCCGGGCTCGCCGCGCACCGACAAAAATACAGGAACGCCGTCTTCGATTAGGTCGCAGGCGAGATTGAGAAATGGCGGCCAGCCCACCCGCTCCAGCGATCCGGTCAGTTCGAAGGTGAGCCCCTGTGGTGGATATCCGGCCGGGATGTGTTTGATGGCGGTGGTGATGAGAATCTCGGAGAGGTCGGGGCGCCAGCCTTCGTCCAGCAGAGGCATCTGCCGCCAGCCACAATAAAAGCCGTCGCATACCGAAGGCTGCGATTGATAGATGCCGCAGCCCTGCCCCGTGCAATGGGCGCACAGAATCCCCGGCGGCTTTTTCAGTTCGGCTGAGTCAATGGTGAGTTCTTTGCAGCAGACCGTGCAGCCGCCGCATTCCCGGCCGGGGACTAATTGAGTTTTGCTGGCAGCGTTCATGGGGATATTGTAGCGGCAGTATAGCTGGCCTGCCATTTCTCTGCCGCCACGGGCAGGCTACTGCGAAATGGGGTGCGAAATTGCTGCCGCGCCGGCCCTCCCTCAGCTGTCGCGACGGGCCAGCTTGGCATTTCCTTGCCGCCCCTGATGGGGCGGCAAGGAAATGGTCGGAGAGAGAGGATTCGAACCTCCGGCCCCTACGTCCCGAACGTAGTGCTCTACCAGGCTGAGCTACTCTCCGAACCAGTGCGAAAGGGGCTGCCTCTCACCTCGGGAGTCGAACTTATAACCATGCCCCCCCAGCCCCGCAACCGGCCCCTAAGGCCCTGTCTTAACGTCATTTTGGGCTGCCATTTGGCGCGGGCCGGGAGGGTTTGCGGAGGGGCGCGGCTGGCTTTATACGGGGTCCGCCTGCTGGGGCGTCGCCAAGTGGTAAGGCACTGGATTTTGATTCCAGCATTCGAAGGTTCGATCCCTTCCGCCCCAGCCAAACAGTCCGGTCTCTGACCGGCTGTCGGAGCATTTACTAATAGTCCTGATATTCCAGACTGTTAGCGCGCCGCTTCTCAGTCAGAAACTCCATGCTCGAACCGATAGGCGGTATTTGCGCGCCTTTACCGCCTCCAGTCTCTGGTCGGCTATTTACAATTTCTCAAAGTTGCGCGCGCCAAAAAAAGGAGACCAGTTAAGAAAACGCAGTCCAAAAATAAATTCACCGATATGACTTTGGTCTATTCGAAACGCCATGATTCTTTAGGACATACGAAACGTTCGGATCACCATCTGCATTCCTCAATGGAACAGTCTCTGGTAGACTAGTAGCCGAATTCAGGTCAAATTCCTGGCTTATTTTTTGATGAGTCCGGTTATTAGGCTGCTAAATTCGATTATTATTTTGGCTGCGCTTGCCTCTAGCACGTCGTTACTCGCATCGCGTTGTGCGCCAGCTCGCAAGGTTTCTGGTAGTGCGGCCCGGGAGGGCTTTGCATTACCGACCGAGGCGACAACCCGGTTGAGCGTAGTGCGAGTTGAACTGCTGCAAGCACGCTGCAGCAGTCGATCAAAATATTCCGGCCTCGTAACAGGTAACAAATATCTTGGCCTGGCATTTCCCAGTTTACGGGACTGCCTTCGTGTTGAAAATTAGAGATAAAAATCGAGAGCCAAAATGGCAGACACCCTATGCAATTCCCTTTTGGGATACTGGGCGGGCCTGCACGGCGGCCCTAAAGCCCAGACACCGAACGTGGAAGACGCCGTTTTTCGCGCTTTATCTCCCAATGTTTTCATGCTGTCCCGTGAGGGGGATGGGCGCGTATTGTTCAGCGCTGCTGGATCGTTTGTTAGAAAGAAATTTTCTCAGCCCGTGGAAGGTTCTGATTTTTTCTCCTTCTGGTCCGAAGAAGATCAGCGCCTTTTGCGTCCCATGATCGCCACCATGAATGCCCGAAAGGTACCAATTTCTGTCGTGGCTGAATTCGCAGCGGGCGGTGCCACAACGGTCTGTTTGGAGTTCGCGCTGATGCCGATTACAGGGACTGAGCTATCCTGGGTTCTTGGCATCATGGTTTGCGTGAGTAACCACATCAATTTCGCAATATTTCCTAATTCATTGCGCGTGGTTAAGGCGACGCCCCTGGATATTGACAGCGACAAGGGAGCAACGGTGTTTCCCCTGCGAAGAAGGCATGCAGCCAATGGCTGAAGGCCGGATGCCCCGAGCGTAGACCAGTTTATCTGGTCTGGAGATACAGAACTGGGTCGAGAGGCTTGGTGCCCTGGCGCAATTCTGTCCAACCTGCAGAACATCACCCTTGCGGACTGCGGATGTTAAGGCACGGGCATATACGGTTGCATAGCCGCCAAGATGATTGACAATAATCACTGTACCGTAACTCTTAAGCGCGTCTCCTACGTAGGTCACCTTTCCGGGCGCGCTGACACGTATATCCGTACCCGCAGCCAACCGGATATCGATCCCAGCATTCTCAGCCGGCTGATGAAGGGTAAAAGAGTGAACAACGCTTCCCTTTGCCGGCCAAAGAAACACAGGATTGCGAACGGTATCATTTGTCCTTGGCGGTGGTGGCGCGCGTACTTCGTGATGCTTTTCACGCCTTAAGGGTCCATCGATCACGCCCCAGTCGAAGAATGTTTCCGGGGTCGTCACGCCGCACCCCGAAAGCAAGAGCGAGAGCGCCAGCCACAAGAGGGGTTTCAACGTTTCGACGGGCCTAATCACTTTCGTAGACATCGTGCTGTATCCTTATTGGATACCAATATACATAATTATCGAGCTATATCAATCATTTAGAAAATAAAGGATCTGTAAACCATCCCATAGTATCGTTTTGGATGCCGCTGAAACTAGACGGAATTGGGTAGTTATAATGTCAGCAAGTAAAAAAACAGCGATCGGGAGACGCATTCGTGCGGCGCGCGAGTATGCCAGCCGGCAATCGCACACAGCCATCAGTCCAGAATCGCTTGCGGCAAAGTTGCACTGGTTTCCCACCAGGGTTTGGGAAATCGAAAACGGGATATTAGGGATTGATTCCGTCGAACTGAATTCGATCGGCCAAGCGCTGGGCGTTCACCCTGGCGGCTTTTTCGACAACAGGAGCTGGAATACCTGGCGAGCGATTTCGGCAATGAACGAGTCGAGTCTGATTTTCGCAAAAACTATTGAGGAGATCGATCCGCGGTCGCGCCGGGCCCTGGAGAAAGTGTTTCTAAGGACTGCCTACGAACCACTGACAATCGTTTGAATATCAGCGCGGTTTCTCGAAAAGAATTTTTGCCAGATTTAGCATCGTCTCCTTGTCAGCATCAGAAAGCAGTGCAATCAGCGATGGGATATTATCGTCGATCCTGTTATTTCCGCGCTTGACCCTAGAACTTGGTATCAAGTCCGCAACAGAAACGCCAAGCGCCTCGGAAATTCGGTGTTTCCAGTCCAGCGAAAGGCGGCGATCGCCATCTTCCAATTTCTTTATCTGGGACTTGGTAGTTCCCACCTCAATAGCCACTTTGGCCAAAGTCAGGCCTTTTGCTCGTCGGATATCGATATTTCGATTCTTCAATTGGGGGCCTTAAACGTCTCGAGCTCCTAACACCCGAATGAGAAGCTCGGCTAATTCAACCATATGAATCTTTTTTGCATCACTGTTAAGTGCTCAGCCCGCCGCTGCGGCACACTTCATAAATCACCCATTTTATAAAGTTTTTGAAAGCCAGAAGGAGTGTAATTGGGCATTGCGCCCTTCGGGTAAGGTCAGTCAGCAGGAAATCGACGCCACCGCCTCTAGTGCTTTACTGTCACAGCGCCTTGTTTCCGAAACTCGGCAGGGCACTCGACTTAAAGGGGAACGGGTGGCTTCTGGTTGTTTAAAACGCTCGGGAATGAGAGTGCCTCCAACGGATGGGCGCGCAACCACAGTCGGCTTTTCTGAGGGCCAAGCCTCTTTCATGGGCTGTCCGCCGTCATTACCTATGAGACAGAAAAGGGGGCTAAGGGAGGGATTTTATCTCATCGCCTTGAGAAGGCGACGCCCGATGAGAGCAAAATCCCCAAGCCCTAAAGCGCCTGCCGAGCGGGTTTTGAAGGACATCCGCGGTTCCACTCGCAAGCATTACTCTGCGGAGCATAATATCCGGATCGTGCTGGAGTGCCTTCGCGGCGGTGCAATAGCCTCTCTATGCCGGTGGTACAAAATATCCGTTAGGTCATGGCCACCTGATGAGTGCCTGTTAGTTTCGTGCCCATTTCTGCCCCAGACAGCACCAAAATAGCGCTCTTTCGCCAAAAAATTGAGGACAGCAGCTGCCGCTTCCGGGAAGCTGCCTGTTATTTCAGGAATTAACAGGGAAAACAGGCTGAGCTTAGTTCAGACGGGACTGCGGCCACAGCCAATTCCTGCCCGAGGCCTCAAAGGCCAAGAACGGCCAGCCTACCCCCACCGCCGCTATGCCAAACAATCCGATCTCCGGCTCGCCCCAACCTTCCTCAGGAGCACTACCAAACGGCACTATCATCCTGTTGGGAGACCGTGTGTTTCTGTCATTGCGTCGCACCCCGTCAAGGTTAGACTTGCAATCTGGCAGAACTCCAAAAGGACCTGGTCGAAAAGGCACGCGAACGCATTTTCTAAAGGACGGAATAAACTACGATGCTGGAGTTCGATCATATCATCGCACCGCTCACGCGCGAGCGGTTCCTTGCAGACTTCTGGAGAAAATCATTCCTGGTCACAAAAGGCACGGCGGGCCGCTTTTCCAGTATTCTTAGCTGGGAGGAACTTAATGCAATCCTGGAACAGCATCGACTACACCCGCCACGGTTCAGACTGCTCCAAGAGGGGCGCCCTATCGAAGCCTTCCGCTATGCGACGCTGAGTGCCGGCGGCATGCCGCGACTGAACTCAGGAAAGCTCGCCGCCTGTCTCTCAGGCGGCGCGACAATTGTACTGGACTGCGTGGAGGAATTGGCGCCTCGAGTTCGCCATCTGGCATCCTCGTTTCGCGACGCGCTTCATGCGAATACCCACGTCAACCTTTATGCGGGATGGCACAGCCAGAAAGGCCTTGATCTGCATATTGACTGTCAGGACATCACGGTCCTGCAAGTATCGGGACGGAAACGCTGGCAGGTCTATCAGCCGACGAGGCTGAACCCGCTGCCGGACGATGAAGAACCGCCCCCCAGGCCGACCGGGCCGCCTGTATGGGATGGCATGCTGGAGGATGGCGACATGCTCTACATCCCGCGGGGGTGGTGGCATGTCGCCTTTCCGGTCGGTGAACCCAGCCTTCATCTGACATTGGCGACCGAGCCGCCGCTGGGCACGCACTTGCTCGCCTGGCTGATCGGGAAGTTGCGCCTTCACGAGGTGGTACGAGCCGAGGTTCCGTGGCTGAACGACGGCAAGGGCCAGACAGCCTATCTCAATGCCTTGCGTCCTCTGCTGTCCGAGGCGCTCACCGGTGACGCCATCGCTGAATTCCGCCACGAGTGGCAAGGCGCTCTGCAGCCACTGCCCCATATCAGCTTGCCCGAAATGCCGTATGTCCAGGTTCAGGCAATAAGCGACACCCATCGCATTCGTCTGGCGGCGGCGCATCACCTACATTTCACGCGCAACGGTGACAACTGGGAATTCAAGGCTCATGGCATGCTGTGCGGCGGCATTTCTCCCGATCTTTTGCCCGCACTTGGAATGCTGACAGACACGAAGGCACTGAGCTTCTCCGAACTGTGCGCCCATCTCGATGGAGACACCGCGAAAGGCAACCTGCGAAAATTGCTTGCCGCGCTCGCCCGTACAGGAGTGATTTCAATCGAAATGCCGTAAACTCAGCACCGGTGTCATCGCCAGCCCGCTTTACGCATTTGCGAGAAAAATTGGGCTCTCCCGACGCGCCGGGCGGGCCCGGCAACATCAGACCGCCCTAACCCTTTCCGGAGCCCTTCCAAAGCCCTAGGAAGGCCGGCCCGGGATCGCCCTGACGCGGTGCAAGATCGCGTAAAGCTCCCCGCCCCGCCCCCAGCCATGGTAGTATTCACCCCGATAGTCGTTTTCTGAGAGATGCAAAACCGGGAGAAATTCATGGTCCTGCAAAAACGCCTGATGATTTGTGCCTCGGCCCTGGGATTAATGGCGAGCGCCGCCGCGCCCGCGTCCGCCGCGCCCTGGACCCGCGGTTTTGTCGTCGGCGCATATGAATATGCCTTTCGCTATGGCGGCCGCGCCGATTTCGCCCGCAAAGGCGAGATCGAGCCGGGCATCGACTGCCTCCACGGCGCCACCCGGCACTTCGCCGACCCCGACCAGACCAAAAAAGCCGTGACTGCCCAAAAATGGCGCCTGCCGCAGGAAGCCGAATGGGTGGCGCGGCCACCAGGCATCGAGGATGTTCGCTCGCCGCTGGGCACGCGCTTCGGCATCTGGGTGCGGGCGCTGGCCTACCGCGGCTACAAGCGCGGCATCGAGACCTATGTGAACCCGTTTGCCGCCGAAGATCCCGGCCAGCCCCAAGTCAGCAGCCGCATTGGCGACGGCTTAAACCTGGACGGTAAGATCAAGCCCGCCGACTTTGTCAGCCCAGACGGAGAGCGGGGCATCGACAACAACCTGTACCGGGCCTGGGGCTGCGACGCGCCATGGCGCGGCAACGGCAACGCCACCCTGGACCTGCGCGCCAACGACAAGATGCAGGACGGCCTCTACACCATGGTCATTCGTATTTCGGGCAAGGCGGACCCGATGAACGATGACAACGCCACCCTGGAAATCGGCTTTTCGCCCGACAAAATCGTCAAGGATGCGCGCAACAGCGTGGCTATTGATTATTCCTACCGCATCTTGCAATCGGCCCAATATACCAAGCTGAAAGCTACAATACGAAACGGCGTGATCGAGACCGAACAGGTCGAGCACCTGCATGCCCCGCGTATTGCCTGGTTCTATGACCAAACCGGCGACGCCAATTTCACCAAGGGCAAGCTGCGGTTGAACATCGCGCCGGATGGCCTTTCGGCGACGGGCCTGATCGGCGGTTACCGAAACTGGCGCGATCTCTATGCCGAGAACACATTCGCCCAGGATGGTGGCCAGCAGGGCGTGCGCGAACATGAGGACCATGTCGCGCTTTATTATGCCCTGCGCCGTAACGCCGACGGCATGCTGAACCCGGCGACCGGAAAGTATGATGGCATCTCGTCGATCTATCGTATCCGCATGTCCGGCGCCTATGTCGTGGATCCCGACAAGCCAATGGACATTCCGATTTTGGCCGGGGATCTGTATCGCAAGAAGGTATTCGAGGCGATCAAGGCCAACACCATCCGGGGCGCCGAGACCCGCATTCCGCAACCGGTCCCGCCGGGCACGGGTGAAGCCTCCTATCCCGGGATGGAGCGCGGCGTTCGCGAACTGGCCAGCCGCGACTTCTTCCTCAAGACCCTGGACCGTCCGCACTATCCGGACGGTGTCGGCCGCGACCAGCGTAACTTCCTGATCGACGATCAGGGCAACCGCATGGATGCGCAGGGCAAGATCGACGAGCGGGATGATATTCCCCCGCCGCCGGCCAAGAGGCCGATGCCACAGGTCAGCAATGCCGCGCCGACCAAGGTGGCATCAACCCAGGCCCCATAATAACTCTCTGATAATAAAGGTTATTTCTATTTTTTCGGCTTGGGCTGACGCACCGCGATAAACGATATCTGTTCGCCAGTCGCAGTCTTCTTGTCGAAGCTGTTCTGCAGCGATGTGCGCGTCGGGAACACGCCGTTCTTGAAGAAGGTGCCATACAGACTCTGCACCTTCTCGATGTCGGCGATATCGCGGACATAAACGATCGCCTGCGTCACGTCGGAAAAATCCATGTCCGCTTCTTGCAGATCGTCCAGCAGGTTGCGCATGGTCTGGCGCAGCTGCAGCTCGATATCCTGGGTCACGATCCCCTGGTCGGGAATGAATCCCGACTTTCCCGACCGGCGATTGCGTCGAATACGATGCGCGCGCCACCAGGCAACTGCGCCACCTCGATAGTGCCGCGACCCGGCGTGTTACCGAACTCGAACGTGGCCGCATAGATCTTGTTCATCACCACCGTGCGCGGCTCCTGCGCCTGGCCATTATGGGCGATCAAGTCAGACGTTCTGGGTGTGTCTATCGCGCCATCGGGGCTGGCCATGTAGGGATTAGTCCAGAGCACGTTGGGCATGCTCATGCCGGCTGCCTTCAACACAGCGCCAACATTGTTCAGGCTCTGCTGCACTTCCGCGCCATAGTCCGCAGGCAGCTTTCCAGTCTTGGGGTCGGCGCCGCTCTGGGCCGAAATGTACAGCACGTCGCCCACTAGGATGCCAGCAGGATCGCTGCGTTTGCCATGCTTCCAGCCGGCAGGGGTGATGACTGTGCGCCTAGCGCTAGAGGCTACGGCGATGGCGTTGATCTGGACTTTCTGGCCGCCCGGCAGTGCCGCCACGACCAGAACAGTGCGCGCCGGCAGATCGGCGCCAAAGTATTTCCAATAAACATCGTTCATCGCCACGACATCTTCGGTTTTTGTGACATAGACCTGGATCCAGGCCAGGTTTTCCATGTCCATGCCCGCGGCCTTCAGCACTTCACGTGTGTGATCGAGGGTCTGCTTGACCTCCTGCACGAAGGAGGTCGGCAGATTGCCATCGACGTTTCGGCCAT
>JAPLPI010000297.1 GCA_026400305.1 Alphaproteobacteria bacterium
GCAGGGCGCGCAGGGCATATCGGGCTTTCTGCGAAATCATGCACCATAATACCCCATAACTCCTATGGAGTATACTCTTTCATGCTTCACCGTGCGCGCGACAGCTTGCGACAACCCCGGCGGTGCGCAACCCGTTTTTCCAGCTATAATCCTAGAAAATTGCCCTCGCTGGACCGCAATAGACCCATCATGACCTTGCAAAGACAGGACAGGACCGGCCCATGACCTGGCTCGTCAAGGTGGCCCTGGACCGGCCTTATACCTTCATCGTCATGGCGCTGATGATCCTGATCATCGGGCCGCTGGCGGCGATCCGGACCCCGACCGACATTTTCCCTAATATCGGCATCCCCGTGATCGGCGCGGCGTTCAGCTATAGCGGTCTGTCGCCCGATGAAGTGAGTTCGCGCCTACTGGCCGGTTACGAGCGCTTCCTCACCACCACTGTCAATGACGTGGAGCATGTCGAAAGCCAGTCGATGCAGGGCATCGGCATCGTGAAGATTTTCTTCCAGCCCAATGCCGATATTCGCCTGGCCACGGCACAGCTCACCGCGGTTTCGCAGACCTCCATCCGCCAGATGCCGCTTGGCACCCAGCCGCCCCTGATCCTGAACTACAGCGCCTCCACCGTGCCGGTGCTGCAGCTGGCCTTTTCCTCCAAGACATTGTCCGAGCAGCAGGTGCTGGACTATTCGCAGAATTTTGCTCGTCCCCGCCTGACCACGGTCCAAGGCGCGGCGGTGCCCTATTCCTATGGCGGCAAGTTCCGCTCGGTGCAGATCGACCTGGATCCGGGCGCCATGCAGGCGCGTGGATTATCGGCAACCGATGTGCAGAACTCCTTCGCCAGCCAGAACCAGATCACGCCGGCAGGCAATATTAAGATCGGCAGCTTCCAGTATGTGGTGAAGCTAAACAACGCCGCCGACACGATCCAGGGCATGAACGAAATGCCCGTGAAAGCCGCCAATGGCGGCACCGTCTTCCTGCACGATGTCGGGCATGTGCGCGACGGCAATACCGTGCAGAACAATATTGTGCATGTGGATGGCAGCCGCGCCGTTCTGTCCACCGTGCTCAAAAATGGCCAGTCCTCCACCATCGACGTTGTCAACGGTATCAAGAACCTCTTGCCGCTGCTGCGTCAGCAACTGCCGCCGGAACTGAAGATCGACGTGCTAGCCGACCAGTCGCTTTTTGTTAAAGCCGCCATCAACGGCGTGGTGCGCGAAGGCGCCATCGCGGCGGGCCTCACCAGCCTTATGATCCTGTTCTTCCTGGGAAGCTGGCGTTCCACCATCATCATCGCCACCTCCATCCCACTGGCGGTGCTGTGCGCGCTGATGGGCCTGTGGGCGACGGGCCAGACCTTAAACATCATGACCTTGGGTGGTCTGGCGCTGGCGGTGGGCATCTTGGTCGACGACGCCACGGTGACCATTGAGAACATCAACTGGCATCTGGAACACGGCAAAGGCGTTTATGACTCCATCATGGACGGCGCGCGGCAGATCACCCAGCCGGCCTTCGTCTCGCTGCTGTGCATTTGCGTCAGCTTCGTGCCGATGTTCGCCCTTCAGGGCATCGCGGGCTTCCTGTTCGTGCCGATGGCCATGGCGGTGGTCTTTGCCATGATCGCCTCCTTCATCCTGTCGCGCACCCTGGTGCCGACCCTGGCGCTGTACCTGCTGAGGCCCCATGCCGAGGAACATGCCGCCCTGGGCAACAACATGTTCGCGCGACTGCAGAAGCGGTTTGAAGGCGCCTTCACCGACACCCGCGAGGCCTATCGCAACCTGCTGGCGCTGGCGATGACGCAGCGCCGGCCCTTTGTGTTCTGCTTCCTGGGCGCGGTGGCCTTGTCCATGCTGCTGTTGCCCTTCCTAGGCGAGGACTTTTTCCCGTCGGTGGATTCGGGCCAGATCACCCTGCATGCCCGCACCGCACCCGGCACCCGCATCGAGGACACCACCCAGATCGTGGCCCAGATCGAGCGCGAGGCCCGCAAGGTCATTCCCGCCCGCGAAGTGCAGACCATCATCGACAATATCGGCCTGAACCAGAGCCCGACCAACATGATCTACAACAATACCGGCACCACCGGCCTTCAGGATGCCGACATCTTCATCACCCTGAACGAGGATCACGGCACCACGGCCAGTTACGTCCGCACACTGCGCGAAAAACTGCCGCGCCTGTTCCCCACCGTGACCTTCTATTTTCCGCCGCCCGACATCACCAGCCAGATCCTAAACTTCGGCCAGCCCTCGGCGCTGGACGTACAGATCACCGGCACCGACCATGACGGCACCGAAGCCTTCGGCTTTCGGATCCTGCGCCAGATCCGCAGCATACCAGGTCTGGTGGATGCGCGCATGCAGCAGTCGCGCAGTCAGCCTGTGCTGAACGTCAATGCCGACCGCAGCCGCATGGCGCAACTGGGCCTGACCGAACGCGATGTGACGAATGCGTTGGGCACGGCGCTGGCCGGCACCTCGCAATCGGCGCCGAATTTCTGGCTCAATCCCAAAAACGGCGTGTCCTACAACATGCAGGCGCAGACACCGGAATACAAAATCGATACCCTGGAGGCGCTGCAGAATCTGCCCGTCACCGGCACGACCGGCAGCAGTTCCCAGGTGCTTGGCGGGCTCAGCCGTATCAGCCGCAGCCAGGGCAATTCGGTGGTGACCCATTACAACATCCTGCCCACCATCGATGTCTTTGCCACCAACCAGGATCGCGACATGGGCGCGGTGGCCAAGGATGTGCAGAAGGTGATCGACGCGAACATGAAGTACCTGCCGCGCGGCGCCACCGTGATCCTGCGCGGCCAGATCCAGATCATGAACACTGCCTTTTCGGGCTTATTCTACGGCCTTCTGGCGGCGGTGGTGCTGATCTATCTTTTGATCGTGGTGAACTTCCAGTCCTGGACCGATCCCTTCGTGATCATTACCGCCCTGCCCGCGGCGCTGGCCGGCAT
>JAPLPI010000319.1 GCA_026400305.1 Alphaproteobacteria bacterium
TTTGCTCATGTCATGGCCTATCTGTGAGTTAGGGCACGACCGGTTTGTACGGCATCCTGCTGAGATGCAACATAACTTATTTTAGGGACGCCCGTATAATCGTCAAGGGCTAATTGTGCGGCGCACCATAATTTTTATTGCGGAACTCCGGGAACCGGATAAAGACTTCGTTAACCGTTCGTAAATGCCCGAAACGCATAGTGGATTTCCACTTCTGCTTGCGAAATCTGTCATAATTTGGTCTTTTGGGCGTCACGAGGAGTAGTCGGCTTTGGGAATATCTTTGTCTTTACCGTATCGACCTCGCTTCCTCACCGGATTGGTCGCCCTCGCCATGTTGCTGGCGGGATTTTCAGCGCCGGCCCTGGCCGCCAAGCACCACCGCAGCACCGCCATTCCCGCCCTGCGGATGATCGGCCATGGCCGTGCCCATATCCGCATGCCGGCCAACCCCACCGACCCGGCCAAGGACGCCGCCCTGATCGTGGATGGCGCCAGCGGCAAAGTGATTTATGCCCGCAATGAACTGGCCGAGCGTCATCCCGCCTCGCTGACCAAGATGATGACGCTGTACATGCTGTTCGACGCCCTGAGGGCGGGAAAGATCACTATGTCGACCCAGATGCCGGTCAGCTATCACGCCTCCATCCAGAAGCCGACCAAGCTGTCCTTGCGTCCCGGCCAGACCATCGACGTCGATACCGCCATCCGCGCCATCGTGATCCGCAGCGCCAATGACGTGGCGGTGGTGATCGCCGAGTCCCTGGGCGGCACCGAATCCCAATTCGCCGAGATGATGACGGCGCGCGCCCGCCAGATCGGCATGCGCGAAACCAACTATCACAACGCCTCGGGCCTGCCCGATCCGCTGCAGATTTCCACCGCCAGCGACCTGGCCGTTCTGGGCCGCCACCTGGCCTATGACTATCCGCAATACTTCCCCTATTTCGGGCTGGCGGGCTTCCGCTACAAAGGCGTCTGGTATCCCACCCATGACAATCTGATCGGCCGCTATGAGGGCGCCGACGGCATCAAGACCGGTTACACGGGCGCCAGCGGTTTCAACCTAGTCAGTTCGGTGACACGCGGCACCACCCACCTGATCGCGGTGGTTATGGGCGGACGCACCGCCATCCGCCGCGACCTGGAAATGGTGCGGCTGCTGGACCAGACCTTCACCCAGGTCTCGGCCAATCCCAATCTGGTGGCGCGCGCCAATGTGCCCTGGCGCCAGGTCGCCCAGAATGCGCCCTCGCCCGCCATCGCCGGATTCAGCCTGCCCCAGGTCAGCGGAAACCAGTTCGCGAACCTGTCGCCGGTGCACGGTACTGTGCAGAGCGAGGACGAAGACGCCGCTGAAGCGGTGCGCGCGCCCGACGAAAATTTCTCCCTCATCCATGCCGAGGGTCCCGCCAAGCCGGCGCCCAAGCCTGCCGCACCGGCGACCCAGCCCAAACCGGCCCAGGCTGCCGCGCCGCAGCCCGCTGTCCCGGCGGTGCCCCAGCTGGTGGCGAAGAATGTCGTCAACGCG
>JAPLPI010000287.1 GCA_026400305.1 Alphaproteobacteria bacterium
GTAGCGGATGCGCTCATTCGGAATCAACTCCAGATATTCTCCGCCGAAAGCATGGCTACTGCCGGTCGAGAAATTGGTGAAGGACATGCGGAAGGTACCGCCGACTTTCGTATCCAGGTGATCGACCTTGCAAGTAAAGCCGTAAGGCGGCAGCTATTTGGCAAGGGCCTGCGCATCCAGAAACGTACGATAGACTTTCTCTGGCCTGGCTGTCAGTACGCGGTGGAATTTGATGCTGCTGGGGGCGGTCATGATCGTCCTCTTGTGGTATCGCTACATTTGTAAGACGTGTGGAGTGGGCCTGTTCCGACATACCATGCCCGAAAGATTTTGGGGCGAGCCCTCGCACCTGCGGAATCCCGGCCGCTTGCGCAGGTCCGTACAGGCCTTAAGCTAGCCAAAACGCGTGGCCGCCAGAGCCCGCAACCGGGGGCAAAAAACATGGCCATTCGCAATCGCGTCGTCGCCTTCACCATGGCGCTGGCCGCTGTCACCTACCTGGATCGGGTGTGCGTCGGCGTGCTGCAGACTAGGATCAGCGCTGACCTGGACCTGTCGCGGGTGCAAATGGGCTACATCTTCAGCGCCTTTGCCGTGGCCTATGCCGCCTTTGGCGTGCCCCTGGCCCGCTGGGCCGACCGGGACGGCGCCCGCAAGGTGCTGACCTGGGTGGTGCTGGTCTGGTCGGCCTTCACCATGGCGACGGCGCTGGCGTGGAATTTCGTCTCCATGGCCGTGATCCGCTTTCTGTTCGGCATCGGCGAGGCCGGCGCCTGGCCCAGCGTGGCGCGGGTCTATTCCCGCTGGATCCCGCTGGCGCAACGCGGCCGCATCCAGGGCATCTTCTTTGCCGGCGCGCATCTGTCGGGCGGGGTGACGCCGCTGGTGGTCATGGCCATGGCCGGCTGGCTGCAATGGCGCATGATCTTCATCGTATTCGGCACCATGGGCGCGCTGTGGGCGGTGTGCTGGCATATCTGGTTCCGGGACGAACCGCGCGACCATCCTTCGGTGTCGGCGGAGGAACGCGATCATATCGAAGCGACGCGCGGGCTGGCCGGGGCGGCGCAGGAGACCGGCAGCTGGACCCGGGTGTTCCGGACTCCGACCGTGGCGCCGCTCTGCATCCAGGCCTTTGCCAATTCCTATGGCTTTTATTTCTTCATCACCTGGCTGCCGACTTATCTGGCGCAGGCGCGCGGCATGAAAGGCGCGGAGCTCGCAATCTTCTCCGGTCTGCCGCTGATGCTGAGCTTCTTTGCCGACCTGACCGGTGGCGAAGGTTCAGACAAGCTGGCTCGCCACATCGGCCTGCGCGCCGCGCGCCGGGCGTTCGGCACCGGCGGCTATGTGCTGGCAGCGGGTTCGATCTTCCTGGCCACCCAACTGCCCAGCGGTTTTGCCGCCGGATTGTTGATCGCCATCGGCGGTGCGTGCTCGATGCTGACCCTGGCACCCGCCTGGGCGACCGCGGTGGATGTCGGCGGCCGGCATGCCGGCGTCACCGCCGGCACCATGAACAGCATCGGCCAGGTCGGCGGAATATTGAGCCCCATCGTGCTGGCTTACATCGTGGATGCGACCAACGACTGGAACCTGCCGCTGCTGGTGCTGGCTGGCATCTACGGGGTTGCGGCGCTGGCGTGGCTGGCGATCAATCCTGATCAGCGGGTAGAAGCGGCTTAGACTTCCTGTGCCGGGGTGATCTGAACCGACTCGCCGCAGCCGCAGGCGCTGGTCTGGTTGGGATTTTTGAAGATAAAGCGCGCGCCCAGCTTTTCCTGCACAAAGTCCAGTTCGGTGCCGATCAGGAACAGGATGGCCTTGGGATCGATGAAGATCTTCACGCCCTTGTCTTCCATCACTTCTTCAAACGGCTTGGTGTCCTCGGCATAGGCCATGGTGTAGCTCATGCCGGCGCAGCCGCCATTGGTGACGCCCACCCGCAGGCCCAGATACTTGCCGTCGGCGCCAGCCATGATTTCCTGCAGGCGCGCAGCAGCAACCTCGGTCAGCTTGACCGGCTTGGGACGCTCGCGGCGCGGCTTGGCGGCCGATGTGTTAACGGGGATTTTCATCAGAACATGTTCAGTTCGAGCTTGGCTTCTTCGCTCATGCGCTCGGGCGTCCAGGGCGGATCGAAAGTCATGTTGACCGTCACCTCGCCGATGCCATCGACCAGTTCCAGCGCCGCCTTGACGTTCATCGGCATTTCGCCGGCCACGGGGCAATTGGGGGCCGTCAGGGTCATGTCCACCGTGACATCCTTGTTGTCTGCGACATCAACCTTGTAGATAAGACCGAGTTCATAGATATCAACCGGGATCTCCGGGTCGAACACGGTCTTCATCGCCGTCACCAGCTTGGTGGTGAACTCGTCCAGTTCCTGTTTGCTGAGAGCAGATTGGGCGCCAGGTTGGCTCATGTCGCGCCCTCCTCTACGGCGTTTTTATAGGTATGCCAGGCCAGGGTGGCGCATTTCACCCGCATGGGAAATTCGCTGATGCCGCCCATCACTTCCAGCCGCTCGCGGTCGTCTTCCGGCAGATCGCTGGCGTCTTCGCCCTTCACCAGGTGCAGGAAGCCCTGCATCAGCTTTTCCGCCTCTTTGGCAGTGCGGCCCTTGAGCATGTCGGTCATCATCGAGGCACTGGCCTGGCTAATGGCGCAGCCCTTGCCTTCAAAGGCGATGTCGCCGACACGGCCATCCGTATCCAGCTTAAGGTAAACCGTCACCTTGTCGCCGCACAAAGGATTATAACCCTCCGCCTTGTGACTGGCATGATCCATCGTTCCGTAATGGCGCGGGTGGCGCGAGTGATCGAGGATCACTTCCTGGTATAGTTCGCGGAGCGCATTATCGGTCATTGCAGAACCATCACGTAAGTATCCCGCGCGCCTTGGACAAGCCTGCCACCAGCGCGTCGACATCGGCGCGGGTATTGTAGAGGGCAAAGCTGGCCCGGCTGGTTGAAGCCACGTTAAAGCGTTCCATCAGCACCTGGGCGCAGTGATGGCCAGCGCGCACCGCCACGCCTTCGCGGTCCAGGATGGTGGCCAGGTCATGGGCATGCATGCCGTCGGCTTCGAATGAGATGATGGCGCCCTTGCCCGGCGCATCGCCGATCACCCGCAGCCAGTTGAACTGGCGCAGCTGCTCGCGGGCATAGGTCAGAAGATCATGTTCATGGGCGGCGACCGCGGCGCGGTCAAAGCCCGACAGGTAATCCAGCGCCGTGGCAAGGCCCACCGTCTCGATGATCGGCGGGGTGCCGGCTTCGAAGCGTGCCGGCGCATCCGCATAGATAATACGGTCCTTCATCACTTCCCGGATCATCTCGCCGCCGCCATTGAAGGGGCGCATGCCTTTGAGATGCGCCCGCTTGGCGTACAGCGCGCCAATGCCGGTGGGGCCGTACAGCTTGTGGCCGGTGACGACATAGAAATCGACGTCCAGCGCCTGCACGTCCACTTTTTCATGCACCGCGCCCTGGCAACCATCGGCCAGCACCGGCACACCCCTGGCATGGGCACGGGTAATGATGTCTTTCAGTGGCGTGACGGTGCCCAGCACATTGGACATGTGGGTAACGGCGACCAGTTTGGTCCTGGAGGTTATCGCGGCATCCAGTGCCTCGATATCCAGACTGCCATCGTCTCGCACATCGACCCATTTCAGCACCGCGCCGGCGCGTTCGCGCAGGAAGTGCCAGGGCACGATGTTGGAATGATGCTCCATCACCGTCAGCACGATCTCGTCACCCGGCTGTATCAGTGGCGCCAGATACGAATAGGACACCAGGTTGATCGCTTCGGTGGCGCACTTGGTGAAGATGATCTCGTCCTCGCGGGCGGAATTCAGGAATGCCTGTACCGTGCGACGGGCCGCTTCATAGCGGTCGGTGGCCGCTGCCGACAGGAAATGCACGCCGCGATGGACATTGGCATACTCGCTCTGGGCGAAGTCGCGCATCGTGTCCAGCACCACGCGCGGCTTCTGGGCGCTGGCGCCGCTGTCCAGATAGACCAGCGGCTTGCCATAAACCGTGCGCGACAGGATTTCGAAATCGGCACGGGCCTTTTCGGCGTCGAACGAAGCTGTGATTTTCTGGGGCGCGTTCATGCAACCCTCTTTAAAGCTGTAAGCAGTTCGGTGCGCACCAGCTCGCGCTGGTCGATGTTGACGATTTCCGCCACCGCATCTTCCAGGAAAGCCTGAAGCAAAAGGCCACGGGCTTCCGCTTCGGGAATGCCGCGGGCGCGCAGGTAGAAAAGCGATTCCGCATCCAGATCGCCCACCGCCGCGCCATGGGCGCATTTGACGTCATCGGCGAAGATTTCCAGTTCGGGCTTCAGATCGGCTTCGGCATTTTCGCTAAGCAGCAGCGCCTTGGCGCTCTGGTGGCTGTCGCTGCCATCGGCTCCTTTGGCCACCGTCACCTTGCCCTGGTAGACGGCGCGGGCATTGCCGCCCGCGACATGCTTGAACAGCTGGGTGCTGGCGGTGTTGCCGTGGCGATGAATGACATGGGTGGTGACATCGCTGTGGCGCTTGCCGTCCAGCACCGAGACGCCGGACAGGTGCGCTTGCGCGCCCTCGCCTTCCAGCGCGATTTCAAGCTCCATGCGCGACAGTTTACTACCAAATCCGACGAAGTGGGCGCAATAACGAGCACCCGCGGCGATACACAAGCTGGCTTCTTCCACCAACACCGCGTCCGCGGACTGCTGTGAAATCCGTACATGTTCGAGCGAAGCACCTTCGCCCAGCACGATCTCGAAACCAACATTGCGGAAATCGGCAATGCCGACGCTTTCCACCAGGGTCAGCGAAGCGCCGTCTTCCAGCACAAGAAGCCCGCGCACATGTCCGTTGCCCTGGAAAGTCAGCTTCAGCGGCCTGGAAATTTTCGCGCCTTTGGCAATCCGCAATGCCACACCGCCATCCGACAAGGTCAGCGAGGCCGTGCCCATGATATTGCGGCCGGCGGTGGCGAAATGTTTCTGCACCCAGTCCGGGGCTCCGTTCCTAGATAAATCGAACATCTCGACGCCATCCGGCAGCGTATCCACCTGCCAGAGCGCCTGGTCGGTGCCGATGCCGGCCTCGCCCAATGCCACTTTCAGGTCGGAATATTTCCATTCCTCCACACGGCGCGTGGGAACGCCATGCGATCCGAAGATCGTGGCGGCTTCGGCCTTGCGGGCTTCAATGGTGGAAGGCAGCACCAGCGTCATGCCGGCTCCTTCAGGATATGCTCATAACCCTTGGCTTCCAGCTCCAGCGCAAGTTCCTTGCCGCCTTCAGCCACGATCTTGCCGCGCGCCAGCACGTGGATGCGATCGGGCACGATGTAATCCAGTAGGCGCTGATAATGGGTGATCACCAGCATGGCGCGCGAAGAGGCGCGCAGGGTGTTGACGCCTTCGGCTACCAACTTCAAGGCGTCGATGTCGAGACCCGAGTCCGTTTCGTCCAGCACCGCCAGCTTAGGCTCGAATAGCGCCATCTGCAAGATTTCCAGCCGCTTCTTCTCGCCGCCAGAAAAGCCGACATTTAGGGCGCGCTTCAGCATTTCTTCGCTGACATTTAAGGTCTTGGCCTTGGCCCGTACCAGCTTCAGAACAGCCACCGCATCTAGATCGGATTCGCCGCGCGCCCGGCGCTGGCTATTCAGCGCTGTCTTCAGAAACATCATGGTGGTGACGCCAGGAATTTCCACCGGATACTGCATGGCCAGGAACACCCCCTTGGCGGCGCGCACTTCCGGCGCCAGCGCCGCGAGGTCTTCGCCGTTATAGGTGATCAAACCTTCGGTGATGTCGTAGCCGGCGCGGCCCGCCAGAACATAAGACAAGGTGGACTTGCCGGAGCCATTGGGGCCCATGATGGCGTGGACTTCGCCAGCCTTGATCGACAGGTTCAGGCCCTTGAGGATCTCCTTGTCCCCAACCGAGACGTGCAGATTTTTGATCTCGAGCATGACTAACCTACCGAACCTTCCAAAGAGATGCCCACCAGCTTCTGCGCCTCGACGGCGAATTCCATGGGCAATTGCTGCAAGACTTCCTTGCAGAAACCATTGACGATTAGCGACACCGCCTCATCCTGAGGTATACCGCGCGCCAGGCAATAGAAAAGCTGGTCCTCGGCGATCTTGGACGTGGTCGCTTCATGTTCGATGCGCGCCGTCGGGTTGCGGCTTTCGATATATGGCACAGTATGGGCGCCGCAGTCGCCGCCGATTAAAAGCGAGTCGCACTGGGTGTAGTTGCGCGCGTTCTTGGCCTTGCCATAGATACTGACCAGGCCGCGATAGGTGTTCTGTGCCTTGCCGGCCGAAATCCCCTTGGAGATGATGCGCGAGCGGGTGTTGGCCCCCAAGTGTATCATCTTGGTGCCGGTATCGGCCTGCTGGTAATTGTTGGCGATGGCGATGGAATAAAATTCCCCGACTGATTCGTCGCCGCGCAGGATGCAGCTGGGATATTTCCAGGTGATGGCCGAACCGGTCTCCACCTGCGTCCAGCTGATCTTGGACTTCTTGCCCCGGCAATCGCCGCGCTTGGTGACGAAGTTGAAAATACCGCCCAGCCCGTTCTCGTCGCCCGGATACCAGTTCTGCACCGTGGAATATTTGATCTCGGCATTGTCCAGCGCCACCAGCTCGACCACCGCGGCATGCAGCTGGTTCTCGTCGCGCTTGGGTGCTGTGCAGCCTTCCAGGTAGCTCACATAACTGCCTTCATCGGCCACGATCAGCGTGCGCTCGAACTGGCCCGTTTCCGACGCATTGATGCGGAAATAGGTCGATAGCTCCATCGGGCAGCGCACGCCCTTGGGCACATAGACGAACGTGCCGTCAGAGAACACCGCCGAGTTCAAGGTAGCGAAGAAATTGTCGGTTACCGGCACCACCGTGCCCAGATACTTCTTCACCAGATCGGGATAATCGCGGATCGCCTCGCTGATCGGGCAGAAGATCACACCTGCCTCGTTCAGCTTGGCCTTGAAGGTAGTGGCGACCGACACGCTGTCAAACACCGCGTCCACCGCAACGCCGGCCAACGCCATCTGTTCCTGCAGCGGGATGCCAAGTTTCTTGTAGGTTTCCAGCAGCTTGGGATCGACTTCGTCCAGACTCTGCTTCAGCGGCGTGTTCTTGGGCGCCGCGTAATAATAGGAATTCTGGTAGTCAATCCTGGGATAATGCACCCGCGCCCAGTTGGGCTCCTTCATCGCGCCCCAACGCTTGAACGCGGCCAGGCGCCATTCCAGCATCCATTCGGGCTCGCCCTTCTTCGCCGAAATATAGCGCACCGTACCTTCCGACAGGCCACGCGGCGCCATCTCCATCTCGATGTCGGTGACGAAGCCGTATTTGTACTTGTCGCCGATCTCGGCGACCTGGGCTTTGGTTTCCGCGGCGATGCTCATGTTGCTTCCTTGGCGCGAACGCGCTCGCGCAATTTTACCAGCGAGACGACCGCCGCATTGACATCTTCCATGGTAGAGGACCAGCCGAAGCTGGCACGCAGGGCGCAGGCCGCCAGCTTTTCGTCCACGCCCATCGCCGCCAGCACCGGGCTGACCAGCACCTTGCCGCTGGAACAGGTCGATCCGCCGCTCATCATCACGCCGTCCAGGTCCATCGCCATCAGCGCCGTCGGCGCCATCAGGCCGGGAATGGCAAAGCCGGCGGTGCTGCAAAGCCGAGGCGCATTCTTACCGAAGATCACCGCTTCAGGCGCGGCCGCCATCAGCTCAGCTTCGAAATGGTCATGCAGATGGAAGATGCGCGCGCATTCGCCAGCGCCATCGGCCACGGCATGGGCTGCGGCGCCGAAACCGGCATCACCCGAAACATTCTCAGACCCCGCGCGAAACCCTCGTTGATGCGCGCCGCCCACAATCTGGGCCACCAGCGGCGCACCATCGGCCACCAGCAGCGCGCCGGCGCCCAGCGGACCGCCCAGCTTGTGCGCCGACAGCACCATGTAATCACACAATACAAAATCTAGCTTTATCTTGCCAGCCGCAGGCACCGCATCCACCAGCAACAGCCCGCCGGCGTCGCGCACCGTCGCGGAAATCTCCGCGATGGGCTGGATGGTGCCGATCTCGTTGTTGGCGGCCATCACCGCCACCAGAGCGCGCCCCTTGCCTTCGCGCAACGCCACGCGCAGCGCCTCAAGGTCCAGCACCCCATCCGCCGTCACCGGTAAGATGTCCAGCCGCACCCAGGGAAAGCGTTCCGCCAGCTTCCGGGCCGTGGCGGTCACCGCCTTATGCTCGATGGCGGAGATGAACAGGCGGGTGATGCGTTCCTTGCGTGAATCTTCGCCGTCCAGAGACGCTTCCACGGCGCCGAAGATGGCCAGATGAATTGATTCGGTGGCGCCGCTGGTGAAGATCACCTGTTCGGCGCGCGCGCCGGCCAGGGCGCCAACCTTCTCACGGGCATCTTCGACGACGGCGCGCGCGGCGCGCCCCGCCTCATGCGGGGATGACGGGTTGCCGCCAATGCCAAGAGCATGGGTGATGGCCGAGAGGCACTCGGGGCGCAAAGGCGAAGTCGCGTTGTGATCCAGATAATGCATGTGCTGTTACTAGGCGGCGGCGATTTCGCCCGCCATCTCGGCGCTCAACTCGTTGCCCAGGCCTTTGCAGGGCTTGGCGTGGCCCAGCACACGGCGGTCCACCACATCGGCCAACGAAACTGACGACAGAAAAACATGGATCTGCTGGCCCAATTCTTCCCAAAGGTCATGGGTGACGCAGCGCACCCCGGTCTTGGTGCAGCCCTTGGTGCTGCCGGTCTTGCAGCGGGTGGCGGCAATGGGTTCGTCCACCGCCAATATAATGTCGGCAATGCGCAGCTGGCCCGACGGCCGCGACAGGCGATAGCCGCCGCCCGGCCCGCGCACCGAGGTGACCAGACCGCCGCGCCGCAGCTTGGCGAACAGTTGTTCCAGATAGGAGAGGGAAATGTCCTGGCGGACAGCGATATCGGCCAGCGCCACCGGCTTTGGATCCCCCGTGGGCTGGGCGTCGCCGGCGTTTCCGGCCAGGTCGGCCATCGCCACATGTCAGCTTTCCTTCCATAAAGAGGCGTTTTTCCTTGCTTTTTGCCCCCCCTCCCAGTGTAGAGAGAGCGGTAAGCCACCAGGGGCGCCTGAGAATCCGGGATATAGAGTTCCCGAGTAAAATGATCAAGTATTTACGGTTTTTTAATTTTTAATTCTGTAAGCAATTGAAAAACATAACGTTTTAATGGGGGTGGCCCCCGGAAAAACCGTTTTTTTGCTTGCAAATTTGCAGTGGAAAAAAGGTCTTCATGCCCGATATCATTCTGCCCGGCTCGGCGGGGCGCATTGAAGCGCGCTATCAGCGGCAAAAGAACCCCGGCGCGCCCATGGCGCTAGTGCTGCACCCCCATCCCCAGTTCGGCGGCACGATGAACAATCCGCTGGTCTATGACCTCTTCCACATGTTCCACGGCCTCGGCTGCACCACGGTTCGCTTCAATTTCCGCGGCGTAGGCCGCAGCCAGGGCAGCTTCGACAATGGCGCGGGCGAATTGGCCGACGCCGCCGCCGTGCTGGACTGGATGAATACGCTATATCCCAACCCGTCCAACGTGTGGGTGTGCGGCATCAGCTTCGGCGCCTGGATCGGCATGCAGCTTCTGATGCGCCGCCCGGAGGTCACCGGCTTTGTCTCCATCGCCCCGCCGGCCAGCATGTACGACTTCGCCTTCCTGGCACCCTGCCCGGCGTCCGGGCTGATCGTGCACGGCACCAAGGACAATGTGGTACCCGAGCCGGATGTGCAGAAGCTGGTGGACCGGCTGACCGCCCAGAAGGGCATCAAGATCACCTACAACAAGATCGACGGCGCCAATCATTTCTTCGACAAGCACGAAGCCGTTGTGATGGAGACGGCGAAGAATTACGTCTCCAACATGATGTCGAAACCGCGCGAAGGCCGCTAGGCCTTCCAGAATTGTCCGCCGGTCATCGGCGTTTTGACCCCGGTCGTGGTCGGCAACGACAGCGGCAATCCGTTGCGCGAGCGTGCCGCCAGATAGGCGAAGCCTTCGGCTTCCATGGCGTCACCGTCCCACGCCACGTCTTCGGTCTTCAGAACCGGCGCGCCGACACGCGCTTTCAACTGCTCCATCAGAAATGCATTGTGCCGCCCGCCGCCGGTGACGATCCAGCCCGCGGCCACTCTGGGAAAATGATCGCGCGCCTTAGCGATGGATGCGGCGGTGAAGGCGGCCAGAGTGGCTACACCGTCTGCCGCTGCCAGACCTTCCACCGCCTCCATGCCGAAATCCATCCGGTCGAGCGACTTGGGC
>JAPLPI010000155.1 GCA_026400305.1 Alphaproteobacteria bacterium
AGATGTGAAAACGGAATCGAACGGTCCGACCTTTTATCAGTTGTATCTTGCCGGCGGGCGCGGAGCCGCAGAAGGCGCGATCGCGCGCGCCAAGGCGGCAGGCTACAAGGCGCTGTTCGTCACCATCGATACGCCGGTGGCGGGAAAACGCGAGCGCGATTTCCGCAACGGCATGAAGGAACTGATGGGCAAGAACATTCTGGCGATGGTCAAGTATGTTCCCAACATACTGGCCCATCCGCGCTGGCTGGCGGGTTTCATGGCCGACGGCATGACGCGGCCCTTTCCCAATATCGTGGTGCCGGGTGCCGGTCCCCTGGCGGCCACCGACGTCGCGGCGGCGCTGGAATCGGCGCAGGTTTCCTGGACCGACCTGAAATGGATTCGCGAATTGTGGGACGGTCCCATCGTCATGAAGGGTGTTGTGACGGTGGAGGATGCCAAGCGTTCGGTCGATTACGGCGCCCAGGGCATCGTGGTGTCCACCCATGCCGGCCGCCAGCTCGCATCATCCGCACGCTCAAATTGCTTGGTTGTCCCAGCATTGCCGCCTTGGATCAGTCCTATATCGCGCTGCGCCCGGGCTTCCGCGTCGACTGATTTTATGTCCTACCGCTTCGCTGCTTGAGGCCTAGATCTTAAACCGCCACATCCAGCCCATATCGTCACAGGCATACATGTCGTCGTCCACCAGCTTGGCGCAGTGGATCACCGGCGACGTGCCCGGCAGCTGCACCCGCTCATGAATGACGCCTGTCCTGGCGTCGTGGCGGAAAAACGCATTCAGGTTTGAATCCGACGACCAGATGGTGTCGCGCGCCTTGCCCCAGCTCATGCCGTGGGTGCGGTTGCCCGGAACCGGCCAGGTCGCTTTCACCTTCCAGCTCTTCTTGTTGATAGTGAAGATCTGCCGCGCCGGTGGGCAGGCATAGATTAGATAGTCGCCGTCTAGGATGATGGCATGGGCGCCGGTACTGCCCGAATCTTCCTCGGCATCCAGCGGCAACTGACCCGGCGGCAATCCCTTGCCGGTGTTGTTGCCGACATTGCCGCTTTGCGCCGGGCCGATGCCGCGCGGCATGTCCGGCCAGGCGGGCTTCAGCGGCGAAGAGCGGGGTTTTGGATCATCCTCGCGTTCATAGATACGCGCGGCACCCGGCGTCACATACTTTGCGATGGTCTTGCCCATCAGATCGCAATGCACGATCAGCGAATTGTGCGTGGATGTGATCCACATCGTGTCGCCGTCCTGCACCAGTCCGCTGGGGCCGACCACATCGGCCTGGAACTCGTGTACCGCGGAGCCGTCCTTGATGTTGGTCAGTGTGATCCAGTGATCGGCGCCCTGGTCCAGCACCCACATCTGTCCTGGTGTGCTGGCAATGGCAAGGCCGTTGGGCTGGCCATGCTTGGTCTTGTACAGCACCTCGATCTTGCTGGCGGCGCGGGTCGGGATCTTCGACCAGTCGGGCAGGCAGGCGGGATGTGCCGGTTGCGCCATCGCAGGCAGGGCGGCGGCGGGCGAGACCGCCGCGGCGGCAAGAAAATCTCTGCGCTTCATCGTCAATTTCTTATGCCGGCTCGATCTTGAAGACCCAGCCCGCATGCGGGCTGTCGCCGTTCGGCCAGCCGGGATGAATGCCGGCATCGCAGGAAATCAAAGTGCCGTTGTGGAATTCCAGGCCATGCGGATCGCAGGAGCCGGGCAGGAAATCATAAGTGGCGGCAATCTGGCCGGTCTTGCCGTCATACCGCACCAGTCCCGGCTTTCCTTCCTTGTAATTCTTGCTGTCGTTGCCCAGCACCAGCCAGATATCGCCCTTGTCGTCGATGGTCATGTCATGGGTGCGCGGCTTGTCGGGCGAGGTGTAGGTCGAGATGGCCACTTCCGGCACCCAGGTCTTGGGATCGACCCGCAGCAGCAGCTTGGGGCGCAGCGCCGCGATCCACAATTTGCCGTTATGCCATTGTGCGCCATGGCTGCCGCCGCCGTCCTGGCCGGGCAGGGCCAGCGGGATCTGGCGGTGGCTGATCTCCTTGCTGTTCATGTCGACCTGGAAACAGCCTTGCGGCGCTTGGTTCGCCATCATCCAGACAAAGCCGTCGCCATAGGCCATGCCGGAACAGTTGCGGCAGTTGGTCATCACTGTCTTGAGCAGCTTGCCGTTCCAGTCCACCAGCCAGGCGGCTTCGCGCAGATCGTCAGGCTCCGGCAGGCCATAGCGCTTGGCGCCATCGCCCGACAGTTTCTGCTGCGCAATCCACAGGCCTTCCGGCGCTATGGCCAGGCCGTTGCCATAGCCCTTGGGATATTTGAACATCCGCGTGGTCTTCATCATGCCATGCGGAATCTTGCGCTCTGGATTGAGGCTGTTGGCGGGTTTCGCCGGCGCCTGCGCCAGCGCCGCGGCGGCCGCGCCGGTCGCCATGCCGACGGCTAAGCTGCCTGTCAGGAAATTGCGTTTGTTCAGCATGATGTTTCTCCCCAGCGGCGCTATCGCGCTTTTTCTGGCGGGGATGCTGGTCCAAAAAACTGCGGAAGCAAAGGGCCTAAACGTGCTGCAATAGCGAGACGCTACCAGCCATTGTCACCGAAATGGGCCTGATAGAGCGGCCCTGCCTCAGCCTTGATCTCTGCGCCCAGCTTCAGGCCCAGCGCGCGGGCTGCTTCTTGTGGATCGCTGCCCAGAAACGCGGCCTCGGATCGCCGCCAGCAATGCTTGCCGTCGGGCGTCAGCACTTCGCCGCGAAGGCAGATTTGACCATCGACAATCATTCCCAGCGCCGCGATCGGTGTACGGCAGGAGCCGTCCAAAGCCTGCAAAAAAGCGCGCTCCGCGCCGGTGGTGATGGCGTGCTCGGCAATGTTGAGCGGCGCCATCAGACCCAAGGTCTTTTCATCGCCTGTGCGGCAGGTGATGGCCAACGCGCCCTGTGCCGGCGCGGGTGGCATGTCGGCTTCGTTCACCAGCGCGGCGGCATGGTTTTCCAGACCCAAACGTTTCAGGCCCGCCAGCGCCAGATAGGTGGCGTCGAAGGCCCCGCTTTCGATCTTGGCCAGCCGCGTCTCCACCCGGCCACGCAGCAGTTCCACTTTCAGGTCCGGCCGCGCATGCAATTTCTGGGCCTGACGGCGCAGGGAGGCGGTGCCAACGGTGGCACCCGCCGGCAATTCCATCAGCGTTTTGGCGCGCAAGGCGATGAAGGCGTCGCGTGGGTCTTCGCGCGCGGGCACGCAGGCCAGCAGGATGCCGTCCGGCATGCGGGTGGGCAGGTCCTTCATGGAATGAATGGCCGCATCGATGCGCCCGTCCAGCAGGGCTTCGTCGAGT
>JAPLPI010000401.1 GCA_026400305.1 Alphaproteobacteria bacterium
GGCCTATATGCGCGCCAAGTTCGGCGAAGAACCGATGAAAATCGTGGAGATGCACAAGCTGATTGCCCAAGAAGGCGAGAAGGACGGCATCGCTTTCGATTTCCTGAATATCAGCCGACGTCCCGACACGCTGGATTCACACCGCCTGATACGCTGGGCCGAAGCGACCGGCGTGCAGGACGAAGTGGTGGAGCGGCTGTTCATCGCCTATTTCGAGAATGGCGAGGATATCGGCGATGTCCGCGTGCTAGCCGATATTGCCGACCTGTGCGGCATGGATGGGATCGAAGTGGCGCAGATGCTGGAAACCGATACCGACACAGCGCTGGTGGAACGCGAGGACCAGATCGCGCACGAAATGGGCGTCACCGGCGTGCCGGCCATGATCTTCGGCGGCAAGCTGGCGGTTTCGGGCGCGCGCGAGCCAGAAATCCTGGTGTCGGTCATCGACCGGGTGAACGAGATGAGCGCTAGTCAAGCGCCTACTGCCGAAGAAGAATCAGAATAGCGCGATAAGAGCGCGAGGAATTGCTGAGCAGGAGCGTCGCGCGGTCGCTAGTGGCAGCGTAGCGACGGCTTGTAGCCGTGAGCACGCACGACGAAGTCAGGGACCAAAAGGACCGCGCGTTGGATTAAGCCGCGTCAGCAAAAACTTTATTGTGGCCGGTACGCTTGGCGCGATACAGCGCCTGGTCGGCGCCGCGCAGCAGCTGCTCGGCGGTATCGCTCTCGCCTTCGCACCGAGCGGTGCCGATGGAGATGGTGATTTTGAGAAGGCCGGGATTACGGCTGATCTTGACCGGCGTGATCTCGATCGAATGGCGCAGACGTTCGGCGATGTTGGTGGCGAAGGCCATGTCGGTATGTCGTCTGGGCGCTGGATCGCAGGACTATCGTCATCAAGGCCTGGATTGCGGCCCCAGCTGCACCCGGTTGAGGACGCTGATGGGATCAGGCTTGCCGCGGGTAGAGATGAAGCAAACGGCAGCACCTGGCGCCAAAGCCGCCTGAAAAGTGATGATGGCCGAAACGCCCTTCAGATCGACCTTTCTACTCCATTTTGTAGAACCATGGCTTATGCCATAGATACGGTATGGCCCTGATGAACGCCGAACGCGCCGAAGTGCTTGCCCTGGAATGCCTTGGCTGGCTGGCCGGGCAGGACGACGGCATACAACGCTTTCTCACCCAGTCGGGTATCGACGCTGAAACCTTGCGCGAGGCGGCGGGTAGTCCGGGCATGAATGTGGCCCTGCTGGATTTCCTGCTCGGGCATGAGGACCTGCTGCTGCCCTTTTGCGAAAGCCTATCCATCTCGTCCAAGGATGTGCACATGGCGCGGCATGTGTTGAGCGGTGAAATCTGATGCGTTTCGGTATCGATCTTGGCGGCACAAAGATTCATCAGCGTTTCAAGCCGTGCCAACCAGTCTCACAAACGCATCTAATGCACTGTTGCAACGTTTGATTTTGTTGCACGCCATCCCAACTTGTTTCACCCTATCCCTGACACTATGTGTAGCTAGGCGTGTAGCTAGCGCAATTTTTGGCCTCGTTAGCTACACATTTGGAGGCGGTGACATTGGGCAAGCTAACGGACATCGAGCTGCGCGCACTGCTCAAGGCAGCGAAACCTGTTGCTGGCAAAAGCGACGGCGGGGGGCTCACCTTTACCCTTAGCAGCGCAGGCACACCCGTTTGGGTCCTGAGATATCGGTCTGCAGGAAAATCCCGCGAACTTACAATTGGTCGCTACCCCGACCTCCCCCTAGCAGATGCAAGAAAAAAGGCCGCCCGGGAGCGGGCGCGCATCGCGGACGGTGCCGATCCAGCGGGCGACAAACGCCGTGCCAAATACACCAAGGCATCCGCCAGGACATTTAAGGAATTGGCCGAAGACTATTTGGCCCGTACAGCCAGCTCCCTGTCGGAAGGCACCCGTAAAGAGACACGTCGCTACTTGGACAAGGACATCTTGCCTCGCATAGGGAAACTAGCCAT
>JAPLPI010000044.1 GCA_026400305.1 Alphaproteobacteria bacterium
CGCCTTAGTCGGGATGCAGCCCCAGTTCAGGCAGATGCCGCCCATGCGGTCACGCTCGACCACCGCGGTCTTCAGGCCCAGCTGGGCACAGCGGATGGCGCAGACATAGCCACCCGGTCCACCACCAACCACAATCACGTCATAGGAGTCAGACATCGTTCGCGCTTCTTACAACAGCATCGAAGCAGGTTCTTCGATGAACTGCTTCAAGGTTTTCAGGAACTTGGCGCCGGTGCCGCCGTCCACCACCCGGTGGTCGGCCGACATGGTCACGGTCATCACGGTGGAGATTTCGATCTTGCCGTTCTTCACCACCGGCCGTTCCTCGCCCGCGCCGACCGCGATGATGCAGCTCTGCGGCGGGTTGATGATGGAGGTGAAATTCTTGATGCCGTACATGCCCAGGTTGGAGACCGAGAAGCCGCCGCCTTCATACTGGTTGGGCTTGAGCTTTTTTTCCTTGGCAAGGCCGGCCAGCATCTTCACTTCGTTGCTGATGTCGACCAGCCCCTTGGTCTGGGCCTTGAAGATGATCGGTGTGATCAGGCCGAAGTCCAGCGCCACGGCGACGCCGACATCGGCATCCTTGTGACGCAGGATCGCCGTGTCGGTCCAGGAGGCGTTGACGTCCGGATGCTTCATCAGCGCCATGGCCGACGCCTTCATGATGAAGTCGTTGACCGACAGCTTGTAGGCCGGAGCCTTGTCCTTCCCCTTGGGCGCGGCGGCGTTCATCTTCTCGCGCACAGCCATCAGCGCATCCAGGTTGCAGTCCACCGTCAGGTAGTAATGCGGGATCAGCGTCTTGGCACTGGTCAGGCGCTTGGCGATTGCCTTGCGCATATTGTCGTGCGGGGTTTCCTCATAAGAGCCTGCCGGATAGAGCAGCCGCGCATCAGGCAGCGGCGCCACGCCGGGGATGCCACCGCCGCCGGCATCAGCCGGTGCGCCATCCGCGGGCTTGGCCGCACCGAGCTTGGCGTTCTCGACGTCAGACTTGACGATACGGCCACGCGGGCCGGTGCCGGAGATGCCCGAAAGATCGATGCCCTTGTCGGCGGCGATGCGCTTAGCCAAGGGCGAAGCGAACACGCGCCCAACATCGGCTTTCGCAGCCGGAGCGGCAGCAGGCGCGGCCTTCGGCGCATCAGCCTTGGCCGCAACTTCCTTCTTCACCGCATCGCCGATGTCCTTCATGGTGGCAGGAATGTCTTTCTTGGCGGCCGGCACCGCATCGGCGCTCTCGCCCTCTTCCAGCAGGACGGCGATGGGCGAATTGACCTTCACCCCTTCGCTGCCTTCGGCGACGAGAATCTTGCCGATTTTTCCTTCGTCCACGGCCTCGAATTCCATCGTGGCCTTGTCGGTCTCGATTTCGGCCAAGATGGTGCCGGACTTGACGGTATCGCCTTCCTTGACCAGCCACTTGGCCAGCTTGCCCTCTTCCATGGTGGGCGACAGCGCGGGCATCAGGATGTTGGTGGCCATGTGCTTAAGCCTTGTAGCAGACGGCTTTGACTGCCACGATCAGGTCATCGACCGTCGGCAGCGCAAGCTTTTCCAGGTTGGCTGCATAGGGCATGGGAACGTCCTTACCCGACACCTTGGTGGGCGGCGCGTCCAAGTAATCGAACACCTCCAGCGCCACGCGGCTGCAGACTTCCGAACCGATCGAGCAGACCGGCCAGGCCTGTTCAAAGGTGACGATGCGGTTGGTCTTCTTCACGCTCTCCAGAACCGTGTCCATGTCCAGCGGGCGCAAGGTGCGCAGGTCGATCACTTCGGCCTCGATGCCGTCCGCGGCCAACTTCTCGGCTGCTTCCAGCGCCTGGCCCACGGTGATCGAATAGCTGACGATAGTGACGTCGCTGCCGGCGCGGCAGATGCGCGCCTTGCCGATCGGCAGCACATAATCGTCCAGCTTGGGCACCGGGAACGACTTGGCGTACAGAATTTCATTTTCCAGGAAGCAGACCGGATTTGGATCACGGATTGCGGCCTTTAGCAGGCCCTTGGCGTCGGCGGCGGAGTAAGGCGCGATCACCTTCATGCCGGGCACCGATGCATACCAGGCCGCATAGTCCTGGCTGTGCTGGGCGGCGACACGGGCTGCGGCGCCATTGGGACCTCGGAACACGATGGGGCAGCTCATCTGGCCGCCGGACATGTAGCGAGTCTTGGCTGCCGAGTTGATGATCTGGTCCATCGCCTGCATGGCGAAGTTCCAGGTCATGAATTCCACGATGGGCTTGAGGCCATCGAACGCCGCGCCCACGGCCAGGCCGGTAAAGCCATGCTCGGTAATAGGGGTGTCGATGACGCGGCGGGCGCCGAATTCTTCCAGCAGGCCCTGGCTGATCTTGTAGGCGCCCTGGTATTCGGCGACTTCCTCGCCCATCAGGAACACCAGCTCGTCGCGGCGCAATTCCTCGGCCATGGCGTCGCGCAACGCATCGCGCACCGTGGTCATCACCATCTCGGTGCCTTCGGGCACTTCCGGGTCGGCAGCGACCTGCACCTTCGGCGCGGCGCTCTCGCTCTTGGGCGCATCGCTCCTGGCTTCCTTCGGCGCGTCGGCCTTCTTGGCCGGGGCGGCGCCGGGCGCCTCGCCATCGGCCAGCAAAATGGCGATTGGCGAATTGACCTTCACGCCTTCGGTGCCTTCGGCCACCAGGATCTGGCCGATCTTACCCTCGTCCACGGCCTCGAATTCCATCGTGGCAAGGATGGTGCCGGACTTGACGGTGTCTCCCTCCTTCACCAGCCACTTAGAGAGTTTTCCCTCTTCCATGGTGGGCGAGAGCGCAGGCATCAGGATTTCGGTACTCATCAGGCGTATACGTCCGTGTAGAGTTCTTCCACGCCCGGTTCGGGGCTCTCGGTGGCGAATTCGGCGGCTTCGACGACAACCTTCTTCACCTCGGCATCCATCTGCTTGAGGTCCTGTTCGTTGACCAGGCCGCGCTCCATCAGCTTCTTGCCAAAATTCTCGATGGGGTCGCGCTTCTCGCGATACTCAGTCAGCTCTTCCTTGCTGCGATACTTGGCAGGGTCGGACATAGAATGGCCGCGATAACGGTAAGTGTTCATCGACAGGATGATGGGGCCCTTGCCCGAACGGCAAAATTCCATCGCTTCGGCACCGGCGGCCTGCACCGCTTCCACGTCCATGCCATCGACATTGATGCCCGGAATGCCGAAGGAGGAACCACGCTTGGAGAAGTCCGACACCGCGCTGGAGCGCTTCACCGAAGTGCCCATGGCGTAATGGTTGTTCTCGATGACATAGATAACCGGCAGCTTCCACAACTCGGCCATATTGAAGCTCTCATAGACCTGGCCCTGGTTGGCGGCGCCGTCGCCGAAATAGGTCAGGCTGACCGCCTTGCTGCCACGATACTGGTTGGCGAAGGCGAGGCCCGTGCCGATCGGCACCTGGGCACCGACGATGCCGTGGCCGCCATAGAATTTCTTCTCGTTCGAGAACATGTGCATCGAACCGCCCTTGCCGCGCGACAGGCCGGTGGAGCGGCCCGTAAGTTCGGCCATCACCGCCTTAGGATCCAGGCCCTGCGCCAGCATGTGGCCATGGTCGCGGTAGGAGGTTACTTGCT
The DNA here is from genome assembly GCA_026400305.1 of Alphaproteobacteria bacterium. Taxonomy (GTDB): domain Bacteria; phylum Pseudomonadota; class Alphaproteobacteria; order Micropepsales; family Micropepsaceae; genus Rhizomicrobium. The sequence goes on from JAPLPI010000044.1 coordinate 3,615, forward strand.
GGTCGCCC
>JAPLPI010000337.1 GCA_026400305.1 Alphaproteobacteria bacterium
TCCGCTGGGCTGGGCGCTCGATGGCTTCGCGATCTTTGGCTACAACAATGCCGATGGAAGCGTGGCCCCGCGTGATGGTTTTTGTGGCGGAAATACTGCGCCAGAGCCCAACGGGCCCGTCGGCTACAGCTATCATGTGACCGACGCATCGCCTTACGTGATGTCCTGTCTGCGGGGCATACCGAGCCCAGATCTTGCGGGTCAGGGTGCCAAGTACAAGCCGTTACGCCAGTCGCCCGTGACCCCGTTTGCGGTTTCGAACATGACGCTGACCACCGACGGCACCGATGGCTATGAAGTGCTGCAATTCACCTCAAACAATCCCTTCACAACCAATGAGACCGGGACGGACAGCTACGCCAATGCCGCCGGGACCTATCGCATCCGCTATAAGGCCGTCACTGGCACAGCGTTGACCGACCTGCTCGCTCAGAATGCGAACGCCGGGAAGTCGTCTTGCTGGAACTTCCAGTTTCTCAATGCTGCCGGGGCGACCAGCCAGCCGAGTATCAACTATTGCCGTTGACCCTGATGGAGTTGCCGATGAGGTCTAGGCTGCGCTGTCTGGCACTCGCCGTTTGGGCTACAGCGTCCTGCGCCCAGGCCCATGAGCTGCCCGACAACCGGGCGACGTTCGTTATGCGTGATGGGAACCACATCACGGCAACCCTCTACCTTAACCTCCCGGAGGTACTGCGAAGAGCGCTGTCGCCGCAGCGCAGTTTCGCAGAGTTTGTCCTGGTCTATTCGGCGATGGATCCGGTCGCATTCAAACAATCCGTGGAAGAGGCCGAAGCGCGGATGCTCAAGGCCCTGCAGATCACGGATCAATCCGGCCGCGCGCCAGTGGAACAGCAGTGGCAATGGCCAAAGGTCGATGAAACCCGCGGCGAACTCCAGGAACTCGCCGCAGAGCTGCTCATCGCGCCGAACGAGGCGCCGCATGACGATCTTGCCGAGGTCCACGGTGATCTGGTAACCGCCAGCGCGACAGCCGTGCTGAGGGCGAAATTTCCGGTCGAATTTGATCGGGTTTTGGCGGTCTCCTACCGGCCAAAACAGGTCTGGGTCGAAACCGGGCGCGTCTCGCCGGATATCGGTTTCTGACACTTCATGTGCGAAAATTCAGCTATTGAACGCTATATAATAACGAAATCGAGATTTCGATTGGCGCGTCTATCGTTTGAGTACCAAGTGATCTGCCCCCATTTGGTGGTCCGGATTGAATGTTAGTGCTTTGCTTCCTCCTTGGCCATTGCCGACTGGAGGTGGAGCGTAGCGGAACCGGAAGACGGCAATGGCGGCGTCGCGGTTTCCGGGGCCGGTGGTCGGTAGCCGAGGATCCTGTGCGGGCGGATTCTAGGCAGCTTGCCAGCGGCCAGGGGGGGCGTGACCTGTACCAATGCGTGGTGGCAAGGGGGCGAGGGTAAGCCCGCCCCAGCGGCGCCATATTGTTGATACTAATGTGGGAACAGTTTTCTTAGTCATTTATTAAACGACTGAAAAAATTGTATATTTTTTGGAAAATTGGCTCCCCGGGCAAGATTCGAACTTGCGGCCAACCGGTTAACAGCCGATTGCTCTACCACTGAGCTACCGAGGAACGCGACAGGACGCGGGTATTAGCGCGTCCTTCTTCTCAAACCAAGCGGGAAATTTGCGGTCTTAACCGCATATACCCCACCCCCATAAAGAAAAATGAGGCCGGGAGTGATCCCGGCCCCAAGGCGTTGGGTAATGGTGGGGTGTCTTCAAGGAAGACGAGGGGAGAATGCACCTGAAGTTGTTAACAGGGCCTTAACCGTATCGTCTCAAACCCCCAAAAAGTTCCACCACCAGGTAAAAAGCAGGCAATCGGGCCCGAATCAGCCATCCGGGCCCGCGCCGTTACTTGGGCATGGGGATCGAGACGACCTGACCGGCGGCGCGCTCGGCGATCCAGATCGTGTCGCCCGACTGGTCCATGCCGGTGGGCTGCTTGAGGCCATCCTTGATCACCTGCACGTGAGCGGTGTCGCCATTGATGGTCAGCAGGTGGATCTTGCCCGAGCCGTTCTCAGCCTGGAGCATCTTGCCGTTCGTGGTGGTGCGCAGACCGTCAATGCCCTTCACCGGGGCGTCCATCCAGATCTGCACCGGATTGCCGGCCTTGCCGTTGGCGTCCACCGGCACGCGGTAGAGATTGTTGAAGTACACGCTGTTGTAATAGAGCGTGCCGTTCAGGAAGGTGAGTCCGTCAATGCCCGTCACCAGGCGGTTGTCCAGCCACAGTTCGGCGCTCTGCGCGCCCGGCGCCAGGCGATAGATCTTGGCGTTGGCGGTATCGGAAATATACAGCGCCTTATCCGGGCCCACCGCGAAATCGTTGCAGGTGGTGTTGGCGCCCGGCAGCTCCCAACGCAGCTTGCGCTTGCCGGTCTTGAAGTCGGTGCCGATCAGGGCGGTGTGGCGCTGGACCGGGGTGACGCCTTCGACGGGCGAGAGCATGCAGCTCCACACCGTGTCGCCATCGACCAGGCAGG
>JAPLPI010000362.1 GCA_026400305.1 Alphaproteobacteria bacterium
TATGCAGTAGCCTCAGTTCCGCTGGTCCAAAATATCCGGCAGGTTGGGGAGGCCGATGTGCAGAGCTTGATCAAGTTTTCCACCATGGGGGCGCTTGCTGTCCTGATGTTTGCGACTTTGGCCGCTTACGCCCAGACTGAAACTAAGACCCAGAGCGGTACCGTTGCGGGCCGGTTCACGGTCGAGCATCCGACCTTAGAGAATTTGGGCTTCGAATGGGCGATCACCGGCGATACCAATCGAAACGCCTCTGTCTCCGTGGAGTTTCGCCGTGCGGGCGACACTGTCTGGCGCAAGGCATTGCCGCTGGTGCGTGTCGGCGGCGAACGCATCTTCCGCGACGTAGAGCATCTCAATTACTCCGTCCCCGACGGCTTCGCTGGCAGTATCCTGGGCCTGAAGCCCGGCACGGAATATGAGGCCCGCTTCACCCTGACCGATCCCGACGGCGCCTCAGGTCAGACCATCCAGACTGTGCGGGCCAGGACGCGTGTCGAACCCCGGCCTTACGCAGGCGGCCGGATCCTTCACGTCTATCCGCCTGGCTATAAGGGCGAGCGCAAGCAACCTGCCTTCGATAGCCTACTGCAGGCCTATTACGGAGCCGGATTGGGGGACTGGAGCGTGGTGTGGGAGCGCCGCATCCAGCCTGGCGATACCATCCTCATGCATGCCGGTCTCTATCGGAACGAACGTCTCAACTATGTCGACCCGATGGCGACGCCCTTTGACGGAACCATGTGGCTCACTGCCAAAGGTACAGCCGAAAAGCCCATCACCATCAAGGCTGCCGGTGACGGCGATGTCGTCATCGACGGAGCGGGCAATTACAAACTGTTCGATGTTTCGGCATCGGCCTACCATATTTTCGACGGCCTCACCTTCCGCGACACGGATGTCGCGATTTTCGCCGGCATGAAAGAGGTGGTGGGGGCCGTCGGGCTTACCGTCAAGAATAGCCGCTTTGAAAATATCGGTTTCGGCGTCTGGACCGAGTATGCGGGGTCGAGTGACTTTTACATCGCCGACAATGTCTTTCTCGGCCGTCCCGAGACGCGCAATCTTGTGGTCGGCTGGAACCGCCAGTTCCGGCAACCGGACGATGCCGCCGGCCCGGCCGGCATCTACGGCTCTCACGAAATGCGGAATTACTATGCCATCAAGGTATATGGTCCCGGCCATGTGATCGCCCACAATGCGATTGCCTTTTTTCACGATGGCATCGGCATCTCGACCTATGGAACGCCCCCCTCGGATCCTGATCGGCGCGCCTCGTCGATCGATATCTATGGCAATGACATTCACCTGTCCGGCGATGACTTCGTAGAAACCGATGGCGGCGTGCATAACGTCCGCGTCTACCAGAACCGGGGCGTGAACGCGGCTCACAACGGGTACAGCACCCAGCCGGTTTTCGGCGGACCGATCTATTTCATCCGCAACCTGTCCTATAACGTTCCAAACGCCTTCAAGATCAACGCCAACCCTGCCGGCATCTTCTGGTGGCACAACACGCTGATCGGGGAGCAATCCGGGGGGCCGGCCTCCAACGCGCATTTCCGCAACAACCTTTTCATCGGCCGCAATGCCAAGCAGGGCGTAATGCGGTGGGTGAACGCGAACAACACCTACAGCTCCGACTATAACGGTTACCGGCCCAATCCCGGCGCCGCCGAGCAGTATCGCTGGGAGGCGCCGGGCCGTACGGCGAACTTCGCGACACTCGCTGCGCTGAGCGCCGCAACCGGCCAGGAGCGGCACGGGGTTGAACTCGACATCGATGCCTTCGAGAATATGACGCTGCCCGACCCGGCCACGCGCTACCGGGTCTATCATGCGATGGACCTCACCTTCCGACTCAAGCCAGGCGGCAAGGCCGTGGACGCCGCGGATCGTATCCCGACCGTCAATGACGGATTTGCCGGTGCTGCTCCGGACCTTGGCGCGCTGGAAGTGGGCCAACCCGAACCGCACTACGGACCACGTTGGCTCAATACCCAACCCTTCTATCGTTGATCTTCTAGGTGAAGTCGGACACGCATTTTTCCGATCGGTTCGGCCAACTGTTGTTTGTAGAATGGCGGCCGCCAGCTCAACGGGCGGCCCCGCAAGACCTTGGCGTTCCAAACGCCAGCAGATAGATTTAACGCCTGTGTTGCGTCGACCGGTTGAGCCGGCAACGCAAAGGGGACATTGGGCTGGTAGGGGACGAATGACCGCTTTTGGGTAAAGCGGACATAGCTTCAACGGAAGTGAACTTCTCGTAATCGAAATTCAGGTACCGACCACCCCAAGGGGTATTCGTCATATTCGTTCAGTTTGTCCGGTGGTATCGCTTGATATCGTTGTTGACGGTGTCGGCGACATAGATCGTTCTTCCATCGGGCGACATGGTCATGGCATGGGCTTCGCCATATTCATTGGCGCCAAAGCCCTCCTTGCCTAACCAGCCCAGAACATTCCCATTCTTGTCCAGGCGCATGATCATGCCGTCAAAGCCTGCCGTCATCCACAACTGGTCCCTGCTGTCGACATAAAGACTGCAGATAAGGTTTTGCATCTTCACCGTCTTCAGATGCTTACCGTTGGAATTGTAGATCAACAGATTCTTCGCTTCGCGGTCACCAATGAATACCGTGCCCCCCTTGTCGACAGCAAGAGCATGAATGTTTGCTGCGGGAGGCGCATTATCGTCATGCTTCAAGGTCCAGGTGATGAGAAATTTTCCGTTTTTGTCGAACTTGACGACGCGCGGATCCGGTCCACCATGACCCGTGGCGACGAAAACATCTCCATTGGGGCCCGCCGCGACCGCTGTCGGTTCGTTGAAGAAGTGATCTCCCCTGGCTTCATCCCAGCTGCCAGCCCTGCCGTTGGTACCCAGCCGCATCAACACTTCACCGCGCGAATTGAGCTTGACCACCGTGCTGCATTGCTGGTCGCTGAGCCAGATATTGTCGTCCTTGTCGATGAACATGCCGTGGGGGCGTGAAATAATATCGGGGTCGAAGCTGCGCACCAGCTTGTTGTCAGCGTCATATTCCAGCAATTCATACATCGGCTGCCGCTGGAAAACGATCAAGTGACCGTTCCTGAGAAGCCCGACGCTGGCGACGTTGGAAAATTGGGTGGCTGTGGGCGGATGCGGCGGTTCGACATTCTCGTAAGGCAAGGCTGGCGCCGTGGGAATAACTGTGCCCCGCATCGCCATGCCGGCAGCACCCGGAGGCACGCCCCCGCTGGCAGCTTGCGAGGTCCGGCCAGCGCCCTGTCCAGCGCCGGCTGCAGCGACCGCGTCTGCCCAGGGATTCGCCACTAACTGAGGCGGATTACCCCCGCCATAGGGCAGGGGCGCCTGCCCCGGTGCTTGCCCTGCACCATAATCCATCACCAGATTGCAGGCCACGCCAGCACCGGAATCCGTGCCGCGCGAATTGGCCACATTTGGGGGCCGAGTGGCCATGGTGCTGCGCGCAGGCGGAGGGGCGGAAACGTCTTGTGCAAAAACCGCTGATGACACGCCTAGACCCAACAATACACAAAGTACGGACCGATTCATGCCGCGTAACTTCCCCGAAAAGTGTTTTCTTTAGCCAGTACGCTAACACGCCAACTAAAATCTAGCCGACCAAAGTCGGCCTGAATATGCAACCATTGTCTCTTGGCCTGCTTTGTATTTTGTACCAGTGTAAGTGAGCCTCTGTGTAGGTTGCGTTCCATCTAGATGGGGTGGCTGAGTCAAAAAATTCTGCGGCGCAGGTGGCGAAATCCGTTGCGAATTGCACCGCCGCATAAGCCAATTCTCGAATGACCGCTTATGGCGGAAAGCGGACATCCACCCGTGACAATCCCGCCCATCGCACGACAAGCTCGACCGGCTCTGCCTCGCCTTCTGCTAAAATCGTCAAGTTGAACCTGCCCCAGGCGTCCTGACTTGCCTTTCGAGCAACAAGTCAAAATGCCAGCCCATTTGTAAGGCCATGTCATAGCTACGAGGCGCCCAACCCGTCAAACAGCGATGAGGGGTGGGGGGCATGAATTTCATCTAGAAAAATCCGGTCTACTCCACCCGGTCCTTGACCTTATTCGCTGTGCTGGGGCGCGGCGACGGACAGGCTGATGCGGTCGATATAATTGACCAGGGCACACGCGCCCAAAAGGACGCCGATGGTCCAACGGCGGTGCGGCACCCGGCTAGAGGTCGTGCTGGACATTGATACCTACCACGGCGCCATTGTTCAGTTTGCGATGCTCGACAAAGCTCAATGGCGCGCTGCCTCTGAGGCCCGCATAGACATCTCGGTCTCGGTAAGAGGTGGCCTGGGCCACGTCCCGGCCGAACGCGCGTATCGTCCAGACCGGCGTTGGCTTGTATTCGACAAATGCGCCAAATTTGACGTCATGGTTATTAGTGCTGATCTCGTCGATCCGGTATTCGATTTCCCGGCTGTCGCCATGCGTGTGCACAGTCAAGCCCAGTTGGAGATTATTCTTTGGCATATCATAAGTGATTTCGGTCGTTGTCGCGAACGCGAAGGACGGGCCGCCGAAAGTCTGGCCGCCGACGATTCTGCGGTACGTACCAGTCGCAGGATCGCGCACCCGGCTGTGACGCCAGACGCCTTCGCTTTTCACGGTCACGCCCTCCAGTCCCACCTCGTCCAATGGCAAGATCAGGTTGGTTAATATCGTTTCGCGGGTGCCGTTGCCGATATTGCCCACCGCGTTAAAAACCTGGCCGCCAGCAAAAACCGGAATGCGATCCACGACCTGGGAAATGACTTCGTGCCGTGCTTCCACCACCAGCGAGCCACGATTCCAGAAATGCCGTTCCCAGGCTAGAGAGATGTTCCAGCTGTGCGCCGGTTCCAGATTCTTATTTCCCCCGGTGACGATATTGCTGTTGAGCGAGGTCGAGCTGGCAAAGTTGCGGAATACCAGCTGCCCGACCTGGCGCTCCACTAGCAGGCGCAGCTCATGGCCCGGCGCGGGGTTCCATGCCGTGAGCCAGCGCGGCTTGAAGAATGCGAGATCCTTTGTCAGACTGCTGTCGCCGCTCTGGGTCAATGTCGAAGTTTCATAACGCGCGCCCAGTTCCGTCATCAGCACGGGGTTGAAGCGCCAATTGGCGGTGGAGAAGAATTCGACGCGTTTTTCCTCCACCCGGATATTTGCGGCTGGCAGGATCACCGGCGTGCCGCCCAAGGTTAAAGTGCTGCGGCTGCTGAGCACATTGATGGCGCCTTCCGCGCCCGATTCCACTTTCAGCGGCCCGTCCAGATACTGCCAGGCCAGCCGGGCAACATCTTCGCGTAGGTTGAACCGGCTGCGCGACATGTTGGTGCCTGACGACGCGGTGGTCTGGCTGATCTCGTCTTGCTCTTCGACACGGTGCACGGTGAACAGCTGTAGCTTGCCCAGATCACCCAAGCCGCGTTGATAATCCAGCCGCCCTTCGCCATTGCGCGCGCGGGCGCTTTCCAGTCCCGTCACCAGCGAAGCTGCGGGAAAATAGATCTGATCGAGGACACCTGAATAGGCGCGCTCTTGCTTCAGGACCAAGCCCAGAGAAAGTTCGCCCTCCCAGACGGACTGGCGATACGCGGTGCTGAGTTCGGCAATGTTGGTGAGCTTGGGAAAGCTGTAGAGGGACAATTGCAGGGGCGTGCCGTCAGGAAGAAATCGCGTGCGCGTGCCGAAGCCGTTCTGGTTCTGCATGCCAAAATCACGAGCCCATAGCGCGGACATTTCCAGAGTCGAACTTGTACCCTGCCGGACCACATGCAGCGCCAGCTTGGGCGCGGTGGTGCCAAAATGCGTGATCGCACCTTCCAATTCCGCCCTTCCCGGCAGCGCGACACCCCTGCCGCGCACCACATTGGCCAGCATGGGATAGCCATGCATGTCGGCGCCGCCGCGGACCAATTCAATATGGTCCACCGACGATGCCGGGATGCGGCGCAGAAGAACTTCGACGCTGTCTTCCTTGCTGGTGGGAAGATGGCCGTCAATCAGAACATTGCCGACAGTGCCGGAAAAGCCGCGAACCGCGGCATCGCCAAGCTGGATGTGAAATCCAGGCAGCAAGGTCAACATTTCAAACGCGGTGGAAGGCTGGTTGGCCGCAAAAAAACTCGCCGGATAGGTGGCGACGCCGTCTTGCGCCGAAGCCGGCGTGGGTTGAGAAGCCGCAAACACAGACAGCGCGACAAGGCCGACAAGCAAGCAACGCATTATGGCTATGAATTTCCCTTGGCGAGGCCTGTTATATCAGGTCTTTATTATGAGGCGGACCAAAGAAAATAGCGGCCAACCCTCACCTTCATTCATGCCGCAAAAGCCTGATGAGGTCCATCGCCGGCACGGGACAGCCATGCGGCAGTCCGGCCATCAGATACTTACCGTATCGCGGCAGCGGCATGGGCGGCCCCGGTATGGGTGGCGGTGGCATGGGTGGACGCATGGGACCCGGAATGGGCGGCCCTAGCATGGGTGGGCGATTTGGCCCCGGCATGGGCGGGCGAATTGATAGGTCTAATGGTGCAAGGCCGCCTAACGTCGCCCCAAACACGCCTTAATTTCTGAGAAATCTGCCAAGCTCCATTGTTGTGATTTTCACAGCAGTGGGGCTTGGCATTACCCTTCCCGCAACTAGTCGAAATGCCAGCCCATTTGTATGGCCGTGTCATAGCTATGAGCTAACAATATCGACTAAAGCGTGAGCCGCGCGCCAATGCCTTGGCTTGGGCTGGAATGCGTGAGGCCGATCATAGTGTAGAGGGATATTCCGAGCCCACCGGACATGCGCCACGTGATGTAAGGGTCGAAAGTGAAATAATCGGATGCGCCGGACCAAGCGCTTTGGCGATAATCAAAGATGCCGCCGAGGCCTAAGCTGAAGAATTTGAAATCGGCTCCCGCCGTGGCATGAGCTCCGCTGTATAACTTTATCGTATTGTTGTCGCCAACCCACTGATAACTGAGAGAGCCGAAGGCTGTCAGGTTCGGTGCGAGCATGCGATAGAGATTAACTCCGGCGCTAAAGTCGGTCTTCCCGGTACCGAGGCCTACTCCAGCTGAGGGCAACTTGATCGCCCCCGCGATCTCGATACGCGGCAGCAGAATATCTTCACGGTGCAGGATGAAGGCGGAGTCCAGCGTGATGTCGCCTAGGCCTGATCGGCGCTTAGGATCTGTTGTAGCGGGAGCAACGATCACTGGAATGCCCATATTACCCGAAAAGTGTCCGGGACCTTCGATATAGACATACGGCACGGTAACGCCCAACCTTAGTCTTTGAATCTGTAACATTGCGGAGGCAGGAATTTCGAACACAGTGGTGCCGGTCGAGTTGCAGCTGAGTGACGCCGAGGCCAAGGCGCATTTGGCGCCATATTTTCCGGTTACATAGTCAAAGCCGGTGGTGAATCCCCAATCAAACTCATCGCTGGAGGTTTGGGCCAAGCTCAGATTGGGTGCCGGCAATGTCTGGGCCGACGCAGGCGATAAAACAAAAAACGAAAAAAGTAAGGCTGAGGTGACAGCGGCACAGCGATTCATTTATCAGCGCGCTTTGCGAATCATTAATTCGCATTACTAATAAAACAACTTAACTCAATTAGCATTAGCTGCGGCAGCTTCACTGCCGGCTCAGCTTATGATTTGCCCTTCTCGCAACAACTGAAAATACCAGCCCGTTTGTACGGCGATACCGTAGCTATGAGGCACCCACCCTGTCGAAGAGTAATGGGGGTGGTGGGGTGACTTTCCTGTAGCCAAATCGGGGACAATTGTGGGGCAGCCACCAGCGTTTCGGATCTGAAACCCATTGCTTCGTCAGCAGACCAGCCCTAGCTTGCGAACTTCTAGGGCGTTGGTTTGTAACAATTTATTGCTGCGCAGTTCGTGTTCGTCTTCTAAAGCATGATTAGCTGTGAGTGCGTTGGCGGCCCTTGACATGGAAGGGGTCACAGGTTCGATCCCTGTCGCGCCTCAGGCATTCAAATCGATCGCGTTGTGATCGATTTGAATGCCTGAGGCGCGCGCAATGGCTCGCTACACGAAGTGGGTCTTCACCATCGTCTTATTGATATCCGACAGCCTGGTGCATCCGGCGGCGGCGGCGGTCTGGATGAGTTCCTGCTGAAGGATCTCGAACACGCGTTGGGCGCCCAGCGGGCCGAACGCTCCAAGCCCCCAGCGGGCGGAGCGGCCTAGGCTGACGCCGTTGGCGCCCAGGGCCAGCGCCTTGAAGATGTCAGCGCCGCGGCGGATGCCGCTGTCGAACAGCACGAAAATGCGGCCGTTCACGGCGGCCACGATCTCCGGTAACACTTCCAGGGTCGAGGGACCGTAATCCATCGAACGTCCGCCGTGATTGGACACGATGATCGCGTCCGCGCCGTGCTCGATCGCCAGCCTGGCGTCTTCCGGGTCCAGGACGCCTTTCACGATCAGCTTGTTCCGGGCGACCTTTCGCACCGCGTCGATATAGGCCCACGAGTACCAGAGCCGCCGGTCGCTGACGCGGTAGCGCACCGAACCGGGCACGGGCGGGCCGCCCGCAGCGGCCTTGGCCGCCGCCGCCGCCGCGGCTTCGGCAGCGGCATTGCCGCCTCCCCCGCTGGCGCCGCGGGTGGCGCGGCCACCCAGATTGCGGATCCGCAAGGTGCGTTCGTAAACCGAAGCCTGCTGATCGATAGTGACGATGATGTTGGTGGCCCCGGCATCCTGCACGCCTTCCAGCGCCTTCTGCATGGTGGCCAGGTTTTCAATCGGGTAGTGCTGCGTCCACAGGGTGCCGCCGGGCACGGCCGTCAGCGCCCCTTTGGCGGAACTGTTGGTGGCGCCGGCCAATATGTCCACCATGCCGGCCGCGGTCGCGCCCTTGAACATCCCCACTTCTCCTTCGGGGTGCAGCTGGTTCTGTCCGGATGATGGTCCCACCATCATGGGAAATTTCATTTTCACGCCCAGCAATTCGGACGACAGATCGACCTGCGATTCCGGGACGGGGCCGCGCGTGGGCACGATATCGACCCAATCGAACGCCTGGCGGTTTCGCTGCAAGGTGAATTCCGACCCGTCGCCATGGGCGGTGTATTCATGGACTGACGGGAGCAGGTTGCCCTCAAACACGGGCTGGAAGTCGAACGACGTCCGCATCTCCGAGAGGCTGGGAACACGACGAACCGAACTGAGGGGCTTGGTGGGATCCTGCTGCGCCATGGCAGCGCCGATCGGCGAAGCGGCCACGAAGCCTGCCAGGCGGGTAATGGCCTTGCGCCGCGACGGGCTCGCCGCCCAGGTCTTTTCGTTATCAGCCATTATGTTTCACCGCGGTAAGAGGGGCGTGAATCCGCACCAGGCTGTTATTGACCTCCGCCAGGTTTACCCGGCCGCACATCGCCATGATCCTTGCCAGGTCCGTCTGCAGCAATTCGACAACGCCCTGCACGCCGTCGGCGCCATAGGCGGTCAAACCCCACAGGATGGGCCGGCCGATCAACACGCCCTTGGCGCCAAGCGCCAGGGCTTTGAGAATGTCCGCTCCGTAGCGGAAGCTGCCATCCACCAGAACCGGCACCTGGCCGCCCACCGCCTGAACCACCGGCGCGACCAGAAGCAGCGTGCCTTTGAGTGCCGCAGTATTGCCGCCGCGATAGTTCGACACCGCCACGCCCCTGGCGCCGCGCGCGACGGCTTCCTTTGCATCCTGGGGATGGGTGATGCC
>JAPLPI010000301.1 GCA_026400305.1 Alphaproteobacteria bacterium
AGAAACCTGCACGGAAGAAAGCGGCCCCCAAGACAGAGGCGCCGAAAAGCGAACACATGGATGACCAGCCCGCGCGCGAAGCGGTGCTGGCCGCCGCCCTGCCCCATGCGGCGTTCGACGGCTTTACCGACAGCGTGTTGCAGAAGGCGGCCATGGAAGCCGATGTGAAGGACGCGGCACGCCTGTTCGAAAACGGCCCCATCAGCCTGGTCGAGTTTTATTCCACCTGGGCGGACGCGCAGATGGAAGCCAAGTTGGCGGCAACCGATTTGAAGGCCATGAAGATCCGCGAACGCATCGCCGCCGCGGTGAAGGCGCGGCTGTCGGTGCTGGCGCCCCACAAGGAAGCGGCGCGCCGTGCCGCCGCTCTTCTGTCCCTGCCCATGCATGCGGCGCTGGGGGCCAAGCTGGTATATCGCACCGTGGACGGGATGTGGCGCGCGGCCGGCGACACCTCTACCGATTTCAACTTCTACACCAAGCGCGGCATCCTGGCCGGCGTCTATGGCTCCACCGCCATGCGCTGGTTCAACGACACCGACAAAGACGAAAAAGCCACCGATGAATTCCTGGCCGCCCGCATCGAAAACGTGATGCAGTTCGAGAAATTCAAGTCCAAGGCCAAGGAAGCCCTTGCGGGCTTTCCTACCTTTGCGAACTTCATCAAGCCGTCAAAGTAGCTCGGCGATCTGTACCGCGTTCAAAGCAGCGCCCTTGAGCAACTGGTCGCCGGCCACGAACATGGCGATGGAATGCCCGCTGGGATCGCTGACATCCTTACGGATGCGGCCAACCAGGATATCGCCCTGCCCCGAAGCATCGAGCGGCATGGGGAAATAGTTCTTCACCCGGTCATCCACGATCTTCACGCCCGGCGCCTTGGACAGAATGGCGCGCACCTCGTCCTCGGTGATGGGGTTCTCGCATTCGAAGGTGATGGACTCGCTGTGGGCGCGCAGAACCGGCACGCGGATGCAGGTGACGCCGATACAGATCTGATCGTCCTCGAAGATCTTCTTGGTTTCCATGATGACCTTGGTCTCTTCGTCGTTGTAGCCGGTCTCGGGGTCGATGGCGGTGTTGTGGCTGAAGACGTTGAAGGCATATGGATGCGGCAGCACCTTCGGCGCAAAGCTCTTGCCGTCGAGATAGGCCTGCGTGGATGCCCTCAGCTCTTCCATGGCCGCAGCGCCGGCGCCTGATGCGGCCTGGTAGGTCGCCGCAAAGACGCGGCGGATCGGCACTGCCGTCTGCAGCGGCCAGAGCGCCATCGCCGTGATGATCGCCGTGCAGTTGGGATTGGCGATGATGCCGGCGTGCTTGAAGGCGGCCTCGCCATTGATCTCCGGCACGACCAGCGGAACGTTGGCGTCCATCCGGAAGGCTGACGAATTGTCGATGATCACCGTCGACTTGTCAGCGCTGGGAGCAAACGCCTTCGAGATCGAGCTGCCGGCCGAGAAGAACGCATAGTCGACGCCTTTCAGGCTTTGCTGGTCTAGAGAACAGCGCGATGTCCACACCGTTGAAGCTGTCGTCCTTCAATTCCTCGATGGTCAGTTCCTGGCCGCGGAAAGCCTGCTTCTGGCCGGCCGAACGCGCCGACGCGAGCAGCTTGAGCGAGGCCAGCGGAAGGCCGCGGCTTTCGATGCAGCCGACAAATTCACGGCCCACGGCGCCGGTGGCGCCCACGATGGCAACATTCTTGTTCTTCAAAGCACGTCTCCATTTTGTTTTGCGGCTCTGGCTCTCGCCAATGCCGCGCAGGCAATAAAAAAGCCCCGTCCGAGTTGGAGCGGGGCTTGGGTCTTCGGCGTGGCCTTTGTCTAAGCGCGCGCGATCCCGGCCCCGTTGGGCTTGGTGGTCTTGGTAGTGCGCTTGGTCTTCAAGGCGTTCACGGCAGGACTTTCAATTCGGCATCCATCGCGGCTAGCTTTTCCGGCGTCACGACGTCGGGCAAATACTGCACAACATCCGGCAGTGTCAATTCCAACCCTTCATTGAACTGCGGATGATTGACCACCTCGGGGAAGTATTTGAGGAAAGTCGCCTTGGTGGCGGGGTTGGCGGCCAACTCGCCCAGCTTGCTGGTCTGGACCGAATATTTGGCGGCGGGCGCGGTCTGCGCCGGCGCGGCGGGAGTTTGGGCCAGCACCGGGGCGGCGGCCAGAAGGAAAAACGCGATCATGGCGGCTTTCATGACTTTGTTCATTTTTGGCCTTTCAGCCGGGTGACGTGGCCCATCTTGCGGCCCGGCCGGGATTCTTTCTTGCCGTAGAGATGCAATGCCCCGCCCCTAGCAAGCGCTTCCCAGGCATCGGCCTCGGCGCCGATGATGTTTTCCATCACCGCATCGGCATGGCGCACCGGATTGCCCAGCGGCCAGCCGACCACGGCGCGGATATGCTGTTCAAACTGCGAGCATTGGCAGGCTTCGATGGTCCAGTGGCCGCTGTTATGGACACGCGGCGCAATCTCGTTGACCAGCAACGTTCCATCCTTGCACACGAACAATTCCACCGCCAGCACCCCGACATAGTCCAGGGCATCGGCAATCTTCTTCGCAATCGCCTTGGCTTCGCTGACCTGCACCGGCGTCAGCTGCGAGGGCACCGTCGAGCGGCGCAGGATATGATTTTCATGCTCATTGTGCGGCGGGTCATAGGCGGCAAAGGCGCCATCGGCGCCGCGCGCCGCCACCACCGACACTTCGTAGGAAAAATCGACAAAGCCTTCCAGGATGGAGGGCGCGCCCTTGAAGCTTTCGAATGCCTTGGCCGTGTCGTCGGCGGATGAAACTTTCGCCTGGCCCTTGCCGTCATAACCAAAGCGGCGCGTCTTCAGGATGCCCTTAAATCCATTTTGGCTGTTCAGCCTGGCGAACACCGCGCGTGCCTGCTCGGCGCTGGTCACGTCAAAGAATGGCGCGGTCTTCAGCCCTAGCTTTTCGACAAAGGTTTTTTCCGTCAGCCGGTCCTGGGTCATGGCCAGGGCATGGGCGCCCGGGCGCACCGGCACGCGTTCGGCCAGGTGGGCGATGGCATGGGCGGGAAGATTTTCGAACTCGAACGTCACCGCGTCGCAAGCGTCCGCGAAGCTGGCCAGCATGTTCAGATCATCATAGGGCGCGGCGATCGCATTCTGCGTCACCTGGAAGGCGGGCGCGTCGGACGTGTCATTGTAGATGCAGGTCTTCAGGCCCAGGCGCGCGGCGGCCAGCGAGAGCATGCGGCCCAGCTGGCCGCCGCCGATGATGCCGATGGTGCCGCCCGGCGGCACCGGCTTTTCCAAAGTTTTCATTTCGGTTTCTTGGCAACCGACTTGGTCTGCTTGTCGCGCCAGGCATCCAGCCGCTTCTTCACGCCCAGATCCGAAAGGCCGATGATGGCGGCGGCATGCAGGGCCGCGTTCTTGGCGCCCGCCTCGCCGATGGCAAAGGTCGCCACCGGCACGCCGCCCGGCATCTGGGCGATGGACAGCAGCGAGTCCAACCCCTTGAGGGCGCGGCTCTGCACCGGCACGCCCAGCACCGGCAAGGTGGTCATTGACGCCACCATGCCCGGCAGATGCGCCGCGCCGCCGGCCCCGGCGATGATGACCTTGATCCCGCGCGCCTCGGCTTCCTTGGCATAGGCCGCCATGCGGTCGGGGGTTCGATGGGCCGAGACGATCCCGGTTTCGTGCGGAACCTTCAGGGCGTCCAGAATCTGGCTGGACGCTTGCATGGTCGCCCAGTCGGACTGGCTGCCCATGATGATGCCGACCACGGCGCGGGATGGGGAAGCCTTGCTTCGGGTTGCCATAGGGATGCTCCAGCGAAGCGGCGCAGTATAGGCAGCAAAAAGGCCAAGGAAAGAGCCCTTTTAGGCCTCGTTAACCATTCGGTGAGAAGGATAAACGCATTCTTAAAGGAGGCTTGGGTAGGTTTGCCCAGGCCAGAAGGCGAATTCGCGATGAAAGTCGAACGCAACAGCCCTTCCAAGGTGCGCGACGCCATCATGGGCCTGATGGGCGAAGTGGACAATCTGCGCCGCGAGCTGATCCAGACCCGCGCCCGGCTGGAAGATGTCGAAAAGACCGCCGACCAGGACGGCATGCTGCCGCTGCTCAACCGCCGCGCCTTTGTGCGCGAACTGACCCGCTATATCGCCTTCACCGGCCGCTACAACACGCCGGCCTCGCTGATCTATTTCGACCTCAATCACCTCAAGCGCACCAACGACACGCTGGGCCATGCCGCGGGCGACGCGGTGCTGTAGCACTTCGCCGATGTTCTGCAGGCCCATGTGCGCGACAGCGATTGCTTGGGACGGCTGGGCGGCGACGAGTTCGGCGTGCTGCTTAGCCACGCCAACCAGGAACAGGCGTTGAAGAAGGCCGACATCCTGGCGGCGGCGCTGGAAAATTCGCCCACCAGCTGGAGCGGCCATTCCATTCCCGTCAGTTTCGCCTATGGCGCGTTCGAGCTGAAGGCCGGCGACAATCCCAACACCGCCATGGCGCGCGCCGACCAGGCCATGTACGCGCAGAAGAAATCGCAGCGCAGCGCGGCGGAATAGCTACCGGGCCACAGGCGCAGCCACCCCCGGAACCGTCCATCCAAAAGACAAGGGCCGCGCTGCACATCTTTCCGATGCGCAAACACGGCCCTTGCAGATCAAATGGAGCCTGGCGGGTTACGCCATGGCCTTCTTGAGGTTTTCGTCGACCTTGTCGAGGAAGCCTTCGGTGGTCAGCCACTTCTGGTCGGGACCAACCAGAAGCGCCAGGTCCTTGGTCATGAAGCCCTGTTCCACCGTGTCGACGCAGACCTTTTCCATGGCCAGCGCGAACTTGGCCAACTTGTCGTTGCCGTCCAGCTTGGCGCGATGGGAAAGCCCGCGCGTCCAGGCGAAGATCGAGGCGATGGAGTTGGTCGAGGTGGACTTGCCCTTCTGATGCTCGCGGTAATGGCGCGTCACCGTGCCATGGGCGGCTTCGGCTTCCACCGTCTTGCCATCGGGGGTGAACAGCACCGAGGTCATCAGGCCCAGCGAGCCTAAGCCCTGCGCCACCGTGTCGGACTGCACGTCACCGTCGTAATTCTTGCACGCCCAGACATAGCCGCCGCTCCACTTGAGCGCGCTGGCCACCATGTCGTCGATCAGGCGGTGCTCATAGGTGATGCCGGCCGCCTTGTACTTGTCGGCGAATTCCGCGTCGAAGATTTCCTGGAACAGATCCTTGAAGCGGCCGTCATAGGCCTTGAGGATGGTGTTCTTGGTGGACAGGTACAGCGGATATTTGCGCGCCAGCGCGTAGTTCATCGAGGCGCGGGCGAATTCGCGGATGGATTCGTCCAGGTTGTACATCGCCATGGCGACACCGCCGCCCGGCGCCTTGAACACTTCATGCTCGATGGTCTTGCCGTCGTCGCCGACGAACTTGATCGACAAGGTGCCCTTGCCGGGGAACACAAAGTCGGTGGCCTTGTACTGGTCGCCAAAGGCATGGCGGCCGACCACGATGGGCTGGGTCCAGCCCGGCACCAGGCGCGGCACATTCTTGCAGATGATCGGCTCGCGGAAGATCACCCCGCCCAGGATATTGCGGATAGTGCCGTTGGGCGACTTCCACATCTTCTTGAGCTTGAATTCCTCCACCCGCTGTTCGTCCGGGGTGATGGTGGCGCACTTCACGCCGACACCCACCTTCTGGATCGCCAGCGCTGAATCAATCGTCACCTGGTCGTCGGTAGCATCACGGTTCTCAACACCCAAGTCGAAGTACTGCAGGTCAATGTCAAGGTACGGCAGGACCAGCTGCTCCTTGATGAAGGTCCAGATGATGCGGGTCATCTCATCGCCGTCGAGTTCGACAACGGGGTTTGCGACCTTAATCTTCGACACTGCTACTCCTTGATTCGGGTGAAACGGACCGCGCGTCGCGGC
>JAPLPI010000335.1 GCA_026400305.1 Alphaproteobacteria bacterium
CCACGCTGCCATTGTATACAAGCTGGACCGCGCCAAGGGCCGCATGCATTGCGACCATGCTTTCTATGTCGGCGCCACGCCGCAGAATATCGGCGCCCTGGCCGAGCTGGAGCAGATGCCGGGTGTGTGCGGCATCAAGGCTTTCCTGGGTTCCTCCACCGGCACCCTTCTGCTCAATAAATCCGAAGACATTCTGGCCGTGCTCAAGGCTGGCACGCGCCGGGTCGCGGTTCATTCCGAAGACGAAGACCGCTTGATCGCGCGCAAGCACCTTGCCGAGCGCGGCAAGCCAGAGACACATCCGGTGTGGCGCGACGCGGAAGCCGCGCGCATGTCCACCGAGCGGGTGCTGGGCTTGGCCAGACAGGCGGGCCGCCGCCTGCATGTGCTGCATATCACCACGGGTGATGAGATTCCGCTGCTGGCGGCGGCCAAGGGTTTTTCCACCGCCGAGACCACGCCGCAGCATCTGACCCTGTCAGCGCCCGAATGCTACGAGCGCCTTGGCACCTATGCCCAGATGAACCCGCCAATCCGCGAGGAACGCCATCGGTTGGCGTTGTGGGACGCGGTGCGCAGCGGCGTGATCGACGTGATCGGTTCCGACCACGCCCCGCATACGCGTGAGGAAAAAAATAAGGTCTATCCCGACACGCCGTCCGGCATGCCTGGTGTGCAGACCCTGGCCACCATTCTTCTGGACCATGTCAACAAGGGCAATCTGACGTTGGAGCGGTTCATCGATCTGACCGCCTCCGGCCCGCAGCGCATCTTCGGCATCGCCGGCAAGGGGCGCATCGTGCTCGGCTATGACGCCGATTTCACCATCGTGGACATGAACCTGACGCGCGAAATCCAGAACAGCTGGATCGCCTCGACCTGCCGCTGGACGCCGTATGACGGCATGAAGACCAAGGGTTGGCCGGTGGCTACCATCCTGCGCGGGCGCGCCGTGATGCGCGACTTCGCTGCTACCGGCGCTGCCGCGGGACAGCCGGTTCGCTTCGTGGACACATTGGAACCGGCATGACCAACCTGTACCTGATCCTGTCGGGGATGGTCATGGGGCTGGTCGCCGCCGTGCCGATCGGCCCGGTCAATTTGATCTGCATTCGCCGAAGCTTTGCCTTCGGCCCGGTCAACGGTTTTGCCTCGGGGCTGGGTGCGGCGCTGGGCGATGGGTTGTTCGCCGCCATCATGGGCTTCGGCCTGACCTGGATCGCCCAGATGATCGAAGGCTATGCCCAGCTCATTGAGCTGATCGGCGGCGCGCTGATGGTATGGATGGGCTACAAGACTTTTGTCTCGCCCCCCTTTCCCCGAAACGTGAATGACATGGCTGATAAGGAAGGCACCAATCTTTTCCGCGCCATCCTTTCGACCTTTGTCCTGACCGTAACCAATCCGGTCACGCTCCTGTCCTTCGGCGTCATGTTCGCCGGGCTTGGTGGGCTGGTAGGCGGCGCCGGCAGTTTCAACGATGCCAGTCTTGTGGTCGCCGGTGTTGTTGGCGGTTCGGCGGGCTGGTGGCTGGCCCTGACCACCGTGATCGGGCTGTTCCATACCAAGATCGACGAAAGGGCCATGCGGATCATCAACCGGACCTGCGGGGTTCTAGTCATGGTCTGCGGCCTGGCCGTTCTGGTACGTCTGGCCTTGATTTATGTGGCTCCGGGCGTGCTCGGTATGCCGCTGCGGTAAAGCCGGTCAAAGGCTTTTTTCCAGAAAGCCGGGGTTTATTGGTTTCCAGCTTGGGGATCGCAAGGCCTCCGCGCTAGGATAGACGTCCTTCGGAGAGTGTCATGAAGCGTATTTTCGTCGTCCTTACTCCAATCCTGGCACTTATTGTGCCCCTGGTGTTGCCCGCGTCCGCCCTGGCCCAGCCGGCGCCCACCACCGTCCTGGCCGCGCCCGCGGGCGATACGCTGAGCATCGAGAACAACCAGCGCTACCTGGCCGAGAATGCCAAGCGCAAGGGCGTTATCGTACGTCCCAGCGGTCTTCAGTTCCGCATCATTCAGAACGGCTATGGCAAGCGGCCCACCTCCACCGACACGGTGAAGGTCTATTATACCGGAACCCTGATCAATCATGTGATCTTCGACGGCACCTCGCCGGGGCTGCCGGCTTCATTCAAACTCAACAGCGTGATCCCCGGCTGGATCGAGGCCATGCAGCTGATGCGCGAAGGCGATCACTGGCTTCTGACCATTCCGCCAAACCTGGGCTATGGCGTGCGCGGCTCGCCCGACGGCGGCAAGGCCGTTCCGCCCAATCAGGTCCTGATCTTCGACATCAAGCTTCTGGAGACCACGCCCGCGGCTAGGCGAGGTGAGAAGGGCTACATTCCCGATTCCAGCGAAAAGGAAGATCAGTAACGCGCGTGCGCGAATATCTTTCGCGGCTGTGGACGGCGCGTCACCTGGGCGGCGGCAAGCTGCGAATCGCGGTGGCGCTTGCGATGGTGGTCGGCGCCAGCGTTTTGTTCTGGACCAGCCGCGACTATAGCGTAACGGCACCGGAGTGGGACGGGCAGGTGCGCGGCATCGCTTACAGTCCCAGCCATAAATTCAGCATCTGGGATACTAGGAACGTCACGCCGGAGCATATCAGTCGCGATCTTGAGCAGCTGTCGCACATCACCAACCGCATCCGCACCTATACGGTGGATGGCGGCATGGACAAGGTGCCTGAGATCGCGCGCCGCTACGGCATGACCGTGTCGTTGGGCATCTGGATCAGCCCGGACATGGAAAAGAACGAGCAGCAGATCCAGCTCGCCATTCGTACCGCGCGGGCCAACCGGCGCACCATCGACAGGGTGATTGTGGGCAACGAGACCCAGCTATTTGGCTATGTTTCGCCCGACCAGCTCAATGCCTACATTCTGCGGGTGCGTTCGGCCCTGCCGGCCCGCATCAAGATCACGACCGCCGAACCCTGGTCCACCTGGATGCTGACGCCGGAGATCGGCAAGTATGTCGATGTGATCTTCGTCCATCTGCTGCCGTATTGGGAAAATGTTGATATCCGCGGCAGCCTGAAATCCACGCAGGGTTTCTACAATCACATTCAAGCGGAGTTTCCCGACAAGCAGATCGTAGTGGGCGAGGCGGGCTGGCCCTCGGAAGGGCGCACCCATGGCCGCGCCGATGCTTCCGCCGCTAATGAAGGCTGGTTCATCCGTGGTTTTGTGCAATTCGCGCAGGAAAAAGGCTGGGACTATTACCTGCTCGAAGCCTATGACCAGCCTTGGAAGGACGCCAATGAAGGCGTGGCGGGGCGCTATTGGGGCCTGTTCGACGCCACCGGCAATCCGAAATTTCCCTTCACCGGACTGATCCGCAATTTCCCCGAATGGCGCCTGTATGCGCTGATGGCGGCGGTGCTGAGCTTGCTGTTGGGCTTGCTGGTGCTGGGGCGCATGCCGCGCGTGCGCCAGACCGGCTATCTGGTGATGGGCGGCATGATTGTGCTGGTCTCCACTGGCCTTTTGGCGCTGATCGACGCCACCGCCCTGGAGTATGTCGCGCCCACCGACATCGGTGCCATGATCGCCATGTCGCCTTTAGTGATCCTGGCCTGCGCCGTGATCCTGACCGAAGGCATCGAGATGGCCGCCAGCCTGTGGCGGGTCGATCGCCGGGTGGTGAAGGTGGGAATTACCGAAAAAAGTCCGCGCGTATCCATCCACCTGCCCACCTACAACGAGCCGCCGCAGATGGTGATTAGCACTTTGAACGCGCTGGCGCGGCTGGACTATGACAATTTCGAAGTAATCCTGCTGGACAACAACACCACCGATCCGGAGATCTGGCGTCCGGTGGAAGCCCATTTCCGCACCTTAGGGCCACGCTTTCGCTTCTTACATGTCGAAGGCCTGAAAGGCTTCAAGGGCGGGGCGCTGAACCGCGCTTTGGCGCTGACCGATCCGGACGCGAAGTATGTCGCGGTGATCGACAGCGATTACCAGGTGCAGCCCTTTTGGCTGCGCCTGGTAATTCCCTATTTCGCATCTCCCGGCGTGGCGCTCGTGCAGGGGCCACAGGATTACCGCGACGCGCATGAAAGCCGCTTCAAGGCCATGGCCTATGAGGAATATCGCGGCTTCTTCCATATCGGCATGGTGGAACGCAACGAGCATAACGCCATCATACAGCACGGCACCATGACCATCGTCGCCAAAGACGCGCTGGAGGAAGTGGATGGGTGGAGTGAATGGTGCATCACCGAGGATACCGAGCTGGGGCTCAAGCTGTTCGAGGCCGGCTATGAGGCCGTCTATGTGCCGCAAAGCATGGGCTCTGGCCTGATGCCGGATACGTTGGAAGCCTTCATGACCCAGCGCTATCGCTGGGTCTATGGCGCTATGCAAATGCTCAAGCGTCATGCCAGGCCGATCTTCACCGGCGGCTCGGCTCTGTCTTGGCCACAGCGCTACCAGTTCGTCTCCGGTTGGCTGCCCTGGATCTCGGATGGCCTCGGCATGGTCGTGACCCTGATGGCCATCGTCTGGACGTTGCTGATGTGGGTGATGCCCAGCATCATCGACGTGCCGATGCCGGCCCTGTCGGCCGCGGCCATGGCGCTGTTCGCCACCAAGCTGTTCAAGACCTTGCTGCTCTATCCGCCCAAGGTGCGGTCCGGTTTCAAGGGCGCTGTCGTCGCGTCAGTGGCGGGCCTGGCGCTCACCCATACGGTTGGCAAGGCCGTGTGGACGGGGCTGCTGACCTCTAGCAAGCCGTTCCTGCGCACTCCAAAGTGTGCCGACTCCGCCCGCTTCACCCAGGTGCTACGCGTCTGCTGGCAGGAAGCCACACTCCTGACCTTACTAACATTGGCGATGATCTCGATGGGTTTTGATCGCGGTTTCCAGGATCCGGCCGTGATGCTGTGGATGGTGATGCTGGGTGTCCAGGCGCTGCCCTATGCCGCTACCATTGTGACGGCACGAATCTCGGCGCGCTCCAACCGCACCCCGGGCGCGGTGGCCGATGGCGCCGGCAGCCTATCTCAAGCGGCCTAGTAGCAGAGAAAAACTGGCCTACAATCGGGAAGTTTCCGCCCTGATGTCGCTCCTGCTGACCCTGTTCGTACTGTATTGACTGCCGACCATCATCGCGGTGATGCGCCATGCGCCCTCGGCGCTGGGTGTGGCGGCGCTGGATTTTTTATGGCTGGACGGTGATCGGCTGCTTCATGGCGGTGGTCTGGGCGCTGGCCGCCCATTCCGGCCTGCAAGCGGGCACGCGGAACTCAGGTTATGGGTTTCTGCTGGCACGAAGTAGGGCGGACTATGGCCCGGATGAGGGACTGCCCTCAATCATGGGCCCGGCGCTGGCGATCGGGGGACCCTTTTGCTGTTTCAGTTGGTGCTGCGGTCCGGAATCGCGTTCTGAGCTACAAAAGCGCATAATGATTCCCAGTGGCGCCTTTGAGGCGCGCCTTTATTATTGTGGCGGGTACCTTGGAAGAACGGCCTAGTGTTATCGAAAGAGCGTTTCAGATCGCCAAAAGCGGAGCTGTCAGCACTGTCGCTGAACTGACTGCGAAATTGATGGCGGAAGGCTATGCCAATGCCGGGCAAATCCTGGCGGGGCGTTCACTCTCCCTCCAGGTGACCCGCATGATCGTGGAAACGCGAACGTCAGCGCATCTCTGACATGGCCCGCCTGACAAGCTATCTGGTGCAATCCTTCGTTGCGGGGCGCGGTTCCGCCCTCAAGGCCGACAAGCCCATGGCCTGCAAATCCGCCGAGGAGGCGCAGCGAAAGGCCGCACGGATGGCGTCCTCCAAGCTGGGGGTGGTGGCCTATTCGACCAGCGGAGACGCGGAACTGGGCGATTACGACGACGAACCGGTCTATATCTTCAAAACAGGTCGGTTGCCGGCCCAGTTTGAAGAGCAATAAGTCCGCTATTTTCGCTTGCAGGCTTTTTTTCGGCTTTGGATGCTGCGCCGAACGGCGTCGCTGTAACATCCTTATCCTTGACCTTCACCTTGCTCTGCTTGGGCTCCTTCTCGCGGTTGCCTTAGCTAATTTCATGCACTCCTTCCAATGGACCGGCACAAAGCCTGACTGATGTTCGTTCTGCCGGTTAGGCGACGACCAGTCCGTCCGCCGCGACTTTTGTCGTGTGGCGCAGGGGTTTGATTGCTTCGGCCGCCAGCAGATGCTGTTCCAGCCTGGCAAAGGTCTCGGTATCGACGCTCTCATCGAACTTGCGAGCGAAAAAGGGGGGGCTGGCCATCAGCATGGCGACATCCTCGCGCTGGAATGTCCGGGGGGCGCAGCTTGATGTCGCCTTCAGGCACCGACACGGAAAAATCAGAGCCGCAGCACCGGCGGGATGACTTTGCCGGGATTGAGAATGTTCTTCGGATCGAACGCTGTCTTCAGGGCGCGCATGGCGTCCAGCTCTTCGTGGCTCTTGTAGCGGGGCAGGCTGCCGACCTTCATCACCCCGATGCCATGCTCGGCGCTGATCGAGCCGCAGAATTCCTTGACGATGTCATGCACCGTTTGCTGCACCTCGTCCCACCGCGCTAGGAACTCCGGATCATGGCCCGCACCCGGCGCATTGAAATTGAAATGGATATTGCCATCGCCGAGATGGCCGAAGCTGACGGGCCGGGCGCCGGGCACGATGGCGCGCACAGCCAGCGTCGCCTTGGCCAGAAAGGCTGGGATCGCCGCCACCGGCACGGCGATGTCATGTTTGATGGACGCGCCCTCGCGCTTCTGCGCTTCGGAAATGCTTTCCCGCAGCTTCCACAGCGCCGCCGCCTGGCTGGCACTTGAGGACACTACCGCGTCGCTCACCAACCCGGCGGTGACGGCGGCGGACAAACCATCTTCGAAACTAGCTTCCAGATTGGCGTGACGTCCGCCGGTGGCCTCGATCAGCACATACCAGGGTGAAGGCGCAGCCAGCGGATCGCGCGTACCCTCGATATGCCGGGTGACGAATTCCAGCGCGATGCGCGGCATCAACTCGAACGCCGACAGCATGCCGCCTATCTGGGCCTGCATCGCGCCCAGCAGCTTCACGGCATCGGCGGGCGAGGGGACGGCCGCAAGGGCGGTCATGCTGGTATCAGGCCTGGGAAACAGCTTTAGGGTCGCGGCGGTTATGAAGCCCAAGGTGCCTTCGCTACCGATAAAGACCTGTTTGAGGTCATAGCCGCTATTGTCTTTGGCTAGGGCCCGCAGCATGTCCAGCACCGTGCCGTCCGGCAGAACCACTTCCAGTCCCAGCACCAGTGCGCGGGTCATGCCATAGCGCAGCACATGGGTCCCGCCGGCATTGGTGGCGATGTTGCCGCCGATGCTGCAACTTCCTTCGGAAGCTAAGCTGAGAGGAAACATCAAGTTCCGCTCGGCAGCCTGATGTTGGACCTCGGCCAGTGTGACACCGGATTCGACCGTCAAGGTCATGCCGCTCTCGTCGATGCTGCGAACCTTGTTGAGGCGCTTGGTGGACAGAAGTGCTTCGCCGTTGAACGGAATCTGGCCGCCGACCAAACCGGTGTTTCCGCCCTGCGGAACGACCGCGGTGCCGGTCTCGTGGCATATCCGCAAGGCTGCGGAGACTTGGCTTGCGCTATCCGGTTTCAGCAGGATCGGAGAATTGCCATGATATTTTCCGCGCCATTCTTCCAGGTGCGGCGCGATTTCACCTAAGTCTGTGGAAAAGCCCTTCTCGCCGACCGCGTCCTTGAGGCGGATCAACACCGACTCTGGCACGCTCATCTCGGCGCAGCCGCGCGCCGTAGCCGGTCGTTGATGGCCTCGCCGATGCCGGTGTCGGGAATTGGCGAGACGGCGATATGGGCGGCACTCTTGTCCAGCTCGCGCAGCATGGCGAACAGGTTGGCGGCGGCTTCGCGCAGGTCGCCACGCAGCGACAAGTTCAGCTTGGCGCCAGGCGCCTCGCCGAAGCCCAGCAGAACTTCACCAGATTCGATTTCGCCTGCATTCAGGCGCAACGTTGCGCGCGGCGCATAATGGCTGGCCAGCTGTCCCGGCGACTGGATCAGGTTGCCCGGCGCGCCAAGCGGCCCGATCAGGTCTTCAATCTCCTCGCGCGGGATGGCGCCAGGGCGCAGCAGCAGTGGGCGGTCACCGTCAAACCCGATCACGGTGGATTCGATGCCTAGGGTGGCGCTGCCCGCATCGAGAATGAAATCCACCTTGTCGCCCAAACTGTCGGCAACATGTTGGGCCGTCGTAGCTGTGACTTGGCCGGAGCGGTTGGCCGACGGTCCTGCGACCGGCACGCCGGCGGCTTTAAGGAACGCGATGGCCGCGGGGTGCGAGGGCGCGCGCAGTGCCACGCTGTCCAAGCCGGCGCTGACCAGCAGCGACAGCGGCGAGTCCTTGCGGCGCGGCAGTACCAGGGTCAGGGCGCCGGGCCAGAACTTCTGCGCCAGCGCCTGGGCGCGGGGCGAAAGTTCCACATAGCGGCGCGCTTCGGGGATTGAACAGGGGGCGGCCCTTGGCGGCGAAAATCGCGGCAACCGCTTCGCCATTGGTGGCGTCGGCGCCCAGGCCATAGACGGTCTCGGTGGGGAAGGCGACCAGCGCGCCGGATTTCAGCAGGCGGGCGGCTTCGGCAATCCCCTTGGCGTCAGCGGGGGCGGTACGGGTCTGGAGGGCTATCATGGCGGGCAATTTAGCGCCTTAAACCTCCATGTCGAGGGCACGCGTAAAAGTACCTTATTGGGCTTCTTTGTTTCTGCCTGCGTCTCCGTCGGCGGCGTCCAGGGCGCCACTGCGCGGAACCGGGGCACAGATCTCCGATCCCTGCAGGGTATAGCGCACCGCTTCTTGAGGTCGGACAGCACGCCACCGAAATCGCGGTTCTCCAGCCAGACCTGCACCGTCAGGGTGGTGGAGATGGGGCCAAGGGTTTCAACCTCCTCGGTCGGCGCCGGGGGTTGGAAAATCAGCCTGTTCAGTGCCAGGCATTCCAGAATTGTCTTCTGCAATGCGTCGATATTCTCGGCTCGGTCTATTTCCACTGTGAAGTTGGTGCGCCGGTTCTTCTCGCGGCTGACATTGATGATGGTGCCGGAGGAAATTGTGACATTCTAGATGGAGAACAAGTTGCCGTCATCGATGACGATTTCGGTGCGGAACAGTCCAATCTTGTGTACATTGCCGGTGGCGTCGCGATCTAGGTTTTCTCGAACACGCGGAGCGGCCGCAACACCAGAAGCATCACCCCGGAAGCGACGTTCGACAGCGTGCCCCGCGGCGCCTAGAAGCGCAATAAGCGACGTGGTCTGCACCCTGTCAGAACCGCTGCCGCGAACGTCTGAAACAGTTTTTCGTCTATCTGCGCGACAGCAAATAGCTCGACGGGGCTTTCAGCGCTTGCGACCTGCTGAAGGTGCCCGTGCAGCTGAGGTTGCGCGCCTCGGGAATCCTGGATGAATATGCCAACTTGGCCGCTTATGCCACCCGCGGGAAGGACGGCCTCCCTACAAACGAGATTTCGCCGCTCAGCTGGCGAACAATGCGCTCAAATAGGAAAAGAAAGAGCCCGACATCTCTGTCGGGCTCTTCCGTTTTCGATAGAGGGTCGCAATTTCGTTTTGGTTAGGCTGCCTTCTTGTTCATCAGCATGCCTTCGACGCGCTTTACCGCGGTCGGCTCGTCGGTCTTTTCGACGACGGCGACTTCGCGGGCCATGCGGGCCAGGG
>JAPLPI010000061.1 GCA_026400305.1 Alphaproteobacteria bacterium
ATGGCGCTGCCGCTGTCCTACCTGCATCACCATCACCCCATGCCCGAAAAGGTGCTCATCAAGGCGCGGCCTGAACTGTTCGTGGACATGAACCGCCTGCCTGCCGGTGCCGTCGATCCGCGCGAGGCGCTGCGCACCTTGCCGCCGCTACTCAAGGGCTATGTCCGCGCCGGCTGCATGATCGGCGATGGCGCCGTGGTGGACCGCCAGTTCGGCACCACCGACGTCTTCATCTATTTTCCGCTCTCGGACATGGATGCCCGTTACAAGAGCCGCTTCGGGCTCGCCAAGTAGTCATATTCTTTTCAATTTTTGGGGGACCACATGCGCAAATTCACACTCGCGCTGGCCTTGACGCTTGCCTGCGCTTTGCCCGCTTTTGCCGAGAAAACACTGATTGAATCGCCGGATGCGCCCAAGGCCATCGGGCCTTATTCCCAGGCGATCCAGAGCGGCAAACTGATATTCGTGTCGGGCTCATTGCCCTTCGATCCCGCCGGCAAGATCGATTACAGCCAGCAGGACGTGGCCGCCCAGACCCGGCGGGTGATCGACAATATCGCGCTGGAGCTAAAGGTCGATAACCTGACATTGGACGATGTCGTCTCGGCCACCGTCTACGTCACCGACGTGGATGATTTTCCGGCGGTGAACACGGTCTATGCCAGCTATTTCCATCCGCCGTATCCGGCGCGCGCCTTTGTGCAGGTCGCCAAGCTGCTACGCGGCGCCAAGGTAGAAATTTCCATCATCGCGGCCAAGAAGTGAACCGCCTGATCGCAGCAGGGTTGGCGCTGCTGCTGGCCGGGCCCACTTCGGCCGCGGATCTGCGCGAGCAGGTCGGTGATTATCGCGCGGCCCATGAAGCCGCCATCATCGGCCAGCTCGAGACCCTGGGTCGCCTGAAAAGCGTGGCAGCCGATCCGCAGGGGCTGGCCGCCACGGGCGCCGCTCTGGAAAGCCAGCTCAAGGCGCGCGGCTTTGAGACTCAGTCCTGGTCCGCCGGCGGATCGCCGCCGATCATCTATGGCCTGCTCAAAAGCCCCGGTGCCAGGCGAACCGCGATTTTCTATGCCCATTATGACGGCCAGCCGGTCACACGCACGCAATGGTCATTAGATCCGTTCGTGCCGGTGATGCGCGATGGTCTTGCGGGCAAGGACGTGGACTGGAAAGCGGCAAGGCCGCCCTTGAATCCCGAATGGCGCCTGTTTGGCCGTGCCACGGCCGACGACAAGAGCGCGATTGTCGCCTTCCTAGCCGCCTTCGACGCCTTGAAAGCGCTGCATCGCAAGTCGTCGGTCGATATCAAGGTGGTATGGGAAGGCGAGGAAGAGGCCAGCTCCGCCCATCTGGACGGCATCCTCAAAAGCCATGCGGCGGAGCTTGTGTCTGATGTCTGGCTGATCGGAGACGGACCGGTACACCAATCACGCACGCCCACGATTTATTTTGGTGCCCGTGGCAGCATGGGCCTGGACGCGACCATCTATGGCCCGCTGCGCGCGCTGCATGACGGGCATTACGGCAACTGGGTTCCCAACCCGGCGGCGATGGCCGCTGAACTGATCACCCAGATGCGCGATGGCGAAGGCCGCATCATCATTCCAAATTTTGCCGACGATGTGCTTCCCCTGAACGCCGCCGAACGAGACGCCATCGCGCGATTGCCGAATGTGGAAGGCGGGCTGAAAAAGGAGTTCGGCATCGCCCGCACCGAAGGCGCCGAGGGTCTCACCGCCAGCACCATGCGCCCGTCGATCAATATCCGCGGCATTCGCTCCGGCCAGGTCAGGACGGAAGCCAACAACGCCATTCCGGTGGATGCGGTGCTGTCGGTTGACTTCCGGCTGGTGCCCGGCCAGACGACCCGTCGCGTGCAGGAAAAAGTCGAAACTTTCCTGAAAGCCAAAGGCTGGACCGTCGTGCGGGAAACGCCGGACATGACGACGCGGCTGGCCAACCCGCGCATTATTAAGCTGACCTGGGGCGGCGGCTATCCGGCCCTGCGCAGCGACATGACCAGTCCAGCCGCCAAAGGCGTAATCGCGGCGGCGGAAAAAGCCGCCGGCGGGCCCATCGCCATCCTGCCCATGATGGGCGGCAGTGTGCCGATCAACCTGTTCGACGAGCTGTTCCACGTGCCGATCATCGGGCTGCCGCTGGGCAACCACGACAACAACCAGCATGCCGCCAACGAAAATCTGCGCCTGCGCAACCTGTGGGACGGCATCAACCTCTACGCCGCGATGATGGCGGAGTTGAACTGGTAGCGCCTAGGCGAGATCGAACAATAGAACTTCGCTGGCTTTTTTCGAGCACACCACAATTTGGGCCTGGTCAGTGATGGCGGCGGCATCGCCCGCCTTCAGAACCTCTCCATCCACCGTGACGTCGCCCTTGGCCACCTGCAGCCAGGCCTTACGGCCCTGCGACAAAGGATGGATCGCCTCGACATCAGCATCCAGCTTGGCCACCCAGATTTCGGCGTCCTGCACCAGCCGCACTTCATTCTCCCGCGGCTCGGGCGCGGCGATGCGGCCGAAATGGTTGCGCACTGCTTCAGCATCGATGGTCTTCTGCTCATAGCCGGGTTGGATGCCGCGCTTGGACGGCATGATCCAGATCTGCAGCAGATGGCAGGTCTCGGTGGCGCTGGCGTTAAACTCGGCATGGACGATGCCAGAGCCGGCGCTCATGCGCTGGATCTCGCCGGGGCGGATGGTGCCGCCGCCGCCGGTGGAATCCTTGTGCGCGATCACGCCATCGAGGATGTAGGTGACGATCTCCATGTCTCGGTGGGGGTGGGGCGGAAAACCGGCGCCGCCCTTGATCCAGTCTTCGTTGATGACCCGCAGCGGCCCAAAGCTTTCAAAGGCCGGGTCGTAATAGTCGCCAAAGGAAAAGCTGAAGCGCGAAACCAGCCAGTCGATATGGCCCTTGCCGCGGTCTTCGGATTTACGGACGTTGATCATTTGCGAATTCTTTCAACTGCGTCCCAGACCAGGCCCGCGATGTCGGCGCCGCCAAAGCGCCGGACCTCGTGAATGCCGGTCGGGGAGGTAACGTTGATCTCGGTCATATAGTCACCAATCACGTCGATACCTGTGAAGATGAGGCCCCGTTTTTTCAGGGCTGGCCCGATCGCATCGCATATCGCCTTTTCGCGGGGGGTCAGCTCGGTCGCTTCCGGGCACCCGCCCACATGCATGTTGGAGCGCGCCTCTCCCGACGCCGGCACCCGGTTGATGGCGCCCACGAACTCCCCGTCCACCAGGATGATGCGCTTGTCGCCCTTGCGCACTTCGGGCAGATAGCGCTGCACGATCACCGGCTCGCGGTAAAACTGCGTGAACATCTCCATGATGACGCCGAAATTCTCGTCATCCGGCTTGACCCGGAACACGCCGGCGCCGCCATTCCCGTAGAGCGGCTTGATGATGATGTCCTTGTGGTCCTCGCGAAAACTGCGGATTTCACGCAGGTCCGACGTGATAAGCGTGGGCGGGATGAACTCGGAAAATTCGGTGACGAAGAGTTTTTCCGGTGCGTTGCGCACTTCCTTGGGATTGTTCACCACCAGGGTCTTGGGGTGGATACGCTCCAGAATATGGGTGGCGGTGATATAGGCCATGTCGAAGGGCGGGTCCTGGCGCATCAGCACCACATCCGCCGCAGACAGGTCGTAGACGAACGCATCGCCCAGCGCGAAATGATCGCCCTTCACCGCACGCAGATTCAGCGGGCGCACATGCGCCGTCACCTTTCCGTCGCGGAAGCTCAGGTCGCGCGGCCCGTAATAGAGCAGCGCATGGCCGCGATTTTGCGCTTCCAGCGCCAGGGCGAAATCGGAATTGCCGCTGATGTCGATCTTCTCGATCGGGTCCATTTGGATCGCGACGGTCAATGCCATGTCACACCTTTTTAAAAACCTTCCGGCCGCCACACATCCCGGTGATGCATCGGAAGAGACCTGGGCGCAATGGCGATGATATCAAAACGGGCGCCGCGCCGGGCCAGGCCTGAACGGCTGGTGAGATATAAGGAGGCGGTGCGGGCCAGATTTTGTGCCTTGACCTCCACAAGACAGACGGTCCTCTTTAATTTTTGGCACCATCTTTCAATTCCAGTGCGCGCGCATAGAGCGCCTTGCGCGAGCCATCGGTCAGCCCGGCGATCATCTCGGCGGCGGCCTTGACCGGCATGAAGGCCAGCGCCGCCTTCAGGGCGGCATCCACCTTGGCGTCGTCCGTGCTGGCTTCCAGCGGCGGACCCACCAATAGCGTGACCTCGCCCCTGGGCGCACCGGCCTTTGCGTAATGCGCCGCCAGGTCGCGCAAACTGCCGCGGCGCACTTCCTCATGCAGCTTGGTCAATTCGCGGGTCATCGCGGCGGGGCGGTCGCCCAGCACATCGGCCATCGCCTCCAGCGATTCCGTCAGCCGTTGCGCCGATTCAAAAAATACCAGGGTAGCGCGCACGCCCTTCAATTTCTCCAGCGCGCCTTTGCGCTCGCCTGCCCGCGACGGCAGAAAGCCCGCGAACAGGAAGCGGTCGGATGGCAAACCGCTGAGGGTCAGGCCCGCCAGCACCGCCGAGGGACCGGGGATCACCACGATATTGGCCCCCGCCGCAATCGCCTCACGCACCAGCTTGTAGCCGGGGTCGGACACCAGGGGCGTACCGGCATCGGACACCAGCGCCACCAAGCCGCCCCGTTCCAGCTGGGACAGGATCTGGGGCCGAATCTGCTGGCCATTATGGTCGTTATAGGGGATCAGCGGCCGGGAGATGCCATGAATGGCCAGCAGCTTAGCGGTGACGCGGGTATCCTCGGCGGCGATGACGTCGCAACCTTTCAGCACTTCCAACGCTCTCAAAGAAATGTCGCGGGCGTTGCCGATCGGGGTCGCCAGAATATAGAGACCTGCCGCCAAACCGCCGCGTTCGGGCGGTACAAAAACAGGCGATTTACCCGGCTTACCCGAAGGCTTAGATTCGCGCGTCACAAGGATTGTCCGATGCGTTTCATGTCCCGCCTTTGTGCCATTGCCGCCGCTGTTGCGATAGCTGCCTGTACGCCCCGGCCCGAAACCCCGGCCGCCCCCATGATCGCGGTACACCAGGGACCCATCGCGTCCAATCCGCTGGACAGAGACCAGCTCAACTACATGCGCCTGCCCGGCCTGGCCGATGGCGCCACCCCGGTGCGGGTGGGGATCATCCTGCCGTTTACCAGCAGCTCGGCGGGCACCCGCGCCCTGGCCGGATCGATGCTGAAGGCAGCGGAACTGGCGATGTTCGCCGCCGGCAACCGCAATATCCTTCTGATGACCGCCGACGAAGGCAATGGCGGCGCCAAGGCCGCCAATGCCGCGCAGCAGCTTTTGAGCCAGGGCGCCGAGGTCATTGTCGGCCCACTGTTCGGACCGTCGGTGTCGGCGGTTGCGCCCATCGCGCGCGATCGCGCCGTGCCGGTGCTGGCCTTCTCTACCGAAAAGAACGTCGCGGGCAATGGCGCCTATCTGCTGAGCTTCCTGCCGCAGAATGAAGTGCGGCGGGTGATCTCTTACGCTGCCGCCAATGGCCATCACCAGTTCGCCGCGCTGGTGCCGCAGACCGCTTATGGCGATGTCGCCAAGACCGCCTTTACCGATTCAGTCGCCGCGTCGCGCGGCACGGTGGTGGTTGTGGAAAGCTTCGCGCCCAATGCTGGCGCCGTGGCCGGCCCCGCCAGCGCCGTGGCCAAGAGCGGCGCTGATGCGGTGCTGATCGCCCAAGGCGGCGTGATCTTGCGTGCCATCGCGCCCACCCTGTCGCTGGTCGGGGCGACGCGCGACAAGGTCAAGCTGCTGGGCACCGGCCTGTGGGATGATGACAAGGCTATCGCACGCGAATCCAGCCTACAGGGCAGCTGGTATGCCGCGCCCACGCCCAATGCCGATGCCACATTCATCGACAAGTATCGCGCCGCGTTCGGCACGACCCCGGCGCAAATCGCAAGCCTGGCCTATGATGCCGTATCCTTGGTGGCGCTGCTGTCGCAGGGCGCGCCCTATCACCGCTTCACGGCAGCGGCGATGGCGGACCCCAACGGTTTTGCCGGGGTTAACGGCATCTTCCGCTTCAACAATGACGGCACGTCGGAGCGCGGGTTGGCGGTGCTGGAAATGACGCCGAGCGGCCCGGTGGTGGTCATTGAGCAGCAGGCGTCCGCTGGGAGTTGCCGTCAGCACATCGCCCCCACTGATCAGGAGGCCTTGTTGCGTCAACGCGGCGATTTTCACCGCATCGGGTCGGGCGCCCCAGCGCTGTTCATAACCAGCAAGATCCAGCCCTTCGGTCAGCCGCAGGTTCATCAGCAGGTGTTCGCGCGCCGCTTCTTCATGGGAGATTGCGACCTGTTCGACAAAACCCTGGCCGTTTTTCGTCACTGTGTCGCGCCAGCGTTCCGGCAGCTTGATAGCGGCCGTGGCGGTGCGGTTACCGCCCAGACTGACGCGCCCATGCGCGCCCGGGCCCACGCCGGCATAATCGCCATAACGCCAATAGATCAGGTTGTGGCGGCTTTCTTGTCCGGGGCGGGCGTGGTTGGAAATTTCATAGGCCGGAAGACCGGCGGCCTCCGTCAGTTCCTGGGTCGTCTCATAAAGCCCCGCCGCGATGTCCTCGTCGAGAATCTGCAGCTGACCATTTTTGTGTAGCAGGGCGTACGGCGTTTCCGGCTCTATGGTCAGCTGGTAAAGCGACAAATGATCGGTGCCGAAGGACAGCGCCTGTTTCAATTCTTCGCGCCATGCCGCATCGGTCTGGTCGGGGCGGGCATAGATCAAATCCAGTGAAACCCGGCTGAATTTGGCCATCGCCAGTTTCAGCGCCGCCTTAGCTTCGGCCACGTCATGCAGGCGGCCCAGCTTCTTCAGGTCCTCGTCATTCAGCGCCTGGACCCCCAGCGACACGCGATTGACTCCGGCGGCGCGGTAATCGGCAAACCGCGCCGAATCGGCACTGGCGGGATTAGCCTCCAAGGTGATTTCCGGATCATTCGCCATCGGCCACAGCGCGGCGATTTTCTGCAACACGCGTCCGACGGATTGCCCGCTCATCAGCGACGGCGTCCCGCCGCCAAAGAAGATCGTCTCGACCACCGGCCGTTCAGACTGATGCTGCGCCACCCAGTCCAGTTCGGACAGGATGCCGTCCACCCAACCATCTTCATCGATGGATGTGCGGACATGAGAATTGAAATCGCAATAGGGACACTTGGCGGCGCAGAAGGGCCAGTGGACATAAACGCCGAAAGCCAAGTCAGAGACTTTCGGTGAAAATGCCGGAATGCAGAAGTTTCTCGAACGCCTTGGCACGGTGGCTCATGGCGTGCTTCTTCGCCGAATCGATTTCAGCAAACGTATCTTCCATGCCGTCGGCGATGAAGATGGGGTCATAGCCAAAGCCGTGATCACCGCGCGGCGGGGAAGTCAGGCGGCCATGCACTTCGCCTTCAAAGGTCTGGAATTCGCCGGATGGCAGCGCCACGCACAAAGCGCAGACGAACTTGGCGGCGGTGGTGGTGAACCCCTTGTGACGCAACTCGTCATGAATGCGGGTCATGGCAATGCAGAAATCTTTTGTGGGGCCGGCCCAGCGCGCCGAATAGATGCCCGGCGCGCCGTCCAGCGCATCGACGCAAAGCCCGGAGTCATCGGCCAGGGCGGCATGGCCGCTGCCCTTGGCGCATGCCTGCGCCTTGATTTCCGCATTCGCGGCAAAGGTCAGCCCGGTCTCTTCCGGTTCGGCCAGACCCAGCGATCGGGCGCTTTCGGCCACAATCCCGTACGGGCCCAGCAGCGCCATGATCTCGCGCACCTTGCCCTGGTTGTGCGAGGCGACGACCAGATGGCTGCCGCGCGTCAGTCTCACGCCAAAACGTCCTTCTGCAGCAGCACCAGTTCGCCGATGCCCTTGCGCGCCAGCTGCAGCAGCGCGACCAGCTGTTCCTCGGTGAAGGGAGCGCCTTCGGCGGTGCCCTGGATTTCCACCAAGCCGCCCGCGCCTGTCAGCACGAAATTGACGTCTGTTTCGGCGGTGGAGTCTTCATCATAATCCAGATCCAGTACCGCCACACCCTTGACTATGCCGCAGGAAATCGCTGCGATGTGATCCTTGATCACCGGCGCGTTCACCATGCCGATCTTTTTCATGAAGGCGACGCATTGGCTGAGCGCGATAAAGCCGCCGGTGATAGCGGCAGTGCGGGTGCCGCCATCGGCCTGCAACACGTCGCAGTCGAGCGTGATCTGGCGTTCGCCCAGCGCAGACAGATCGCACACCGCGCGCAACGAGCGGCCGACCAGGCGCTGGATTTCCTGAGTGCGGCCCGACTGCTTGCCGGCGGCCGCTTCTCGGCGCATGCGGTCATGGGTTGAGCGCGGCAGCATGCCGTATTCGGCCG
The DNA here is from genome assembly GCA_026400305.1 of Alphaproteobacteria bacterium. Taxonomy (GTDB): domain Bacteria; phylum Pseudomonadota; class Alphaproteobacteria; order Micropepsales; family Micropepsaceae; genus Rhizomicrobium. The sequence goes on from JAPLPI010000061.1 coordinate 8,453, forward strand.
TCACCCAGCCCTTGCCCGAGCCTTTCAGAAAGGGCGGTGCCTTTTCCTCAAGGCTGGCGGTGACCAGCACATGGGTGTCGCCGTACTTGACTAGGCAGGAGCCCTCGGCATGACGGGAAAAGCCGGGAGTGAGCGAAACGGTGCGCATCTGGTCGTGAGCGCGGTTGGAAGGGCGCATGGAGCCTCATATATGGGTCTACTAAGTTCAGGCGTTACCTACAGGCAGCCGTCCCCGCTGCGCAACCGATTATAGAATTATATGGAATTACAATAGCTTGAGCTTAGAAACTCGATCTCCCTTCCTGGTGCCCCAAGGCTTTACCGACCGGCCTCGGGAGGTCTTTCGCCATCTGGTGGAGGCTTTTCTGGCCTCGGGCGAGCCTGTCGGCTCGCGCACACTGTCCCAGCGCCTGCCTTTAGCGCTGTCCCCGGCCTCCATCCGCAACGTGATGGCGGACCTGGAATCCATGGGCCTGCTCTATGCCCCGCACACCAGCGCGGGCCGCGCCCCCACCGAAAAAGGCCTGCGCCTGTTCGTCGACGGGCTGCTGGAAATCGGCGAGCTGGCGCCGGACGAGCGCGTCGCCATCGAGGCGCGCATGTCGGGCAGCGGCCAGCGCATCGAGGACATGCTGACCCAGGCCACCCAAAGCCTGGCGGGACTGTCGCGCTGCGCCGGGTTGATGGTCACCGCCAA
>JAPLPI010000205.1 GCA_026400305.1 Alphaproteobacteria bacterium
GTGCAGATGGAAATGGGCGGCAAGAACCCGTTGGTGGTGCTGGACGATGCGGAACTGGACCGCGCCATCCAGATCGCGGTGGACGGCGGCTATTTTGCCACCGGCCAGCGCTGCACCGCTTCGTCCCGTGTCTTCGTGCAGGCCGGCATCTATGACAAGTTCGTCGAAGGCGTTGCCGCCCGCGCCAAGGCGCTGAAAGTCGGCAATGCGATGGATGCGGCCACCCAGATGGGCCCGGCCGTGACCGACACCCAGCTGGCCGGCAACCTGAAGTACGTCGCCATTGCCATCAAGGAAGGCGGCCGCCTGCTTGCCGGCGGCACCGATCCGCTGAAGCTGGACACGCCTGGCCATTACATGAGCCCGACCCTGATCGTGGACACCAAGATCGGCGACACCATCAACCAGGAAGAAGTGTTCGGCCCGGTTGTGTCGGTGGTGAAGATCAAGGATTACGAAGAAGGCCTAGCCCATTCCAACAGCGGAAATTTTGGCCTGTCGGCCGGCATCGTCACCACCAGCCTGAAGCATGCGCGCCACTATCAGCGCAACGTCAAGGCGGGCATGGTGATGATCAACCTTCCGACCGCCGGCGTGGACTATCACGTGCCGTTTGGTGGTTCGCGCGGTTCGTCCTATGGCGCCCGCGAGCAGGGCTTTTCAGCTGTAGACTTCTTCACCCAGACCAAGACGGCCTATTCGCTGTCGTAAGCGAAAAGTTCGGCTTTAAAGGACAAGGGCGGCTGCGAAGCCGCCCTTTTCTTTTGTAGCGCACTCCCGCTAAGCTTGCGCCAATAAGCAAAAATGGGGTGGGACGATGCGTGCATTCCTTCTGGCCACAGTGTTTATCCTGACGCCCGTTGCGGCCTTCGCCGATCTCGCCATTTCGGGCCAGGACGGCAAGCAGGTGCGTGCTGGCGACGGGCTTCCGATGGTGCCGACCCCCGACAGCCTGGCGGCAATCGAATTCTCCAGCACCAAGGCGCCCAGGATCATCGGCCTCTTGGAAGTCTGCTCGACCCAGATGGGCCCGCCAAGTGCCATCGCCGTGGCGCCCGATTACAGCTTTGCGCTGGCGACTTGCCCGCAGAAGATCGGTCCGGACAACAAGACTTCGCCACAGAATACCGTCTCGGTGATCGGGCTGGATGACCCCACCCATCCCAAGTTGTTGCAGACGGTGACGGCGGGCATGGGCGCCACGGGCATCTATCTGGATAAGAAACTGCGATTTGCCCTGGTGACGGGCACCGGTGATGACACCATCACTATGTTCACCATCAATGATCGCAGTCTGACCCAGACCAGCCAGGTCAAGCTGGAAGCCAAGGCCGAACCGCGCGATGTGATCATCGCGCCGGGTGGTAAGATCGCCTATGCGCTGCGCTTCGGCGATGCCAAGGTGACCAAGCTGGCGATCAAGGGCAATCAGATCAGCCGCGTCACAGATTTCGCGGTCGGCGTGAACCCGGACGGCGGCAGCCTGACCCATGACGGCCGCTATCTCATCGTCAACAATTTCGGCGGCTATACCACGACAGCCAATGGCAGCGCCGCCACCACGGTCACCGATACGGTCGACGGCAAGGTGACCTATGCGGTGGAAGTCGGCGCACTGCCCGAAGCAGTAGTGCTGTCGCCGGACGGAAAGTATGTCGCCCTGGTGATCGGAAACGGTTCGGCCACAGTGAAGACGGCGTCCAACTACAACAGCGTGTTCGGCAAGCTCAGCGTGTTTAAGGTGGGCGCGGGCAAGCTCGACCATATCGCCGATGCCCAGCTCGGTCATGCTTGCCAGGGTGCGGTATGGAGCGATGACCAGAAGCGCTTGCTGGTACAGTGCTCGGTGGAACGCGACATCCGGGTCTATGATTTCGACGGCAAGACCCTGACCGAACGCCCCGAAGCCGCGCTACAGATGGTCTCGCGACCCGGAGCCATGGTTACGAACCGCACCCGCTAGATTTCCCTTGATAAGCGGGTCGCCGCGCCGCACATAGCGGCGCATGACCCCGCTTTTGCACCTGAAAAACATCACCGTCGAATTCGGCGGCCAGCGCCTGATGGACGGCGCTGAACTGAGCGTCGGCGCGGGCGACCGGCTGTGCCTGGTGGGTCGCAATGGCTCGGGCAAGTCTACATTGCTCAAGATCGCGGCGGGGTTGATGGAGGCTGACGGTGGCACGGTGTTTATCCAGCCCGGCGCCACGGTGCGCTACCTGGCTCAGGAGCCGGACATGAGCGGCTATGCCACCACCCGCGACTATGTCGAAGCGGGGCTGAACCCGCACGAAGATCCCAACCGCGCCTACTACCTGCTGGGTAACCTGGGCCTTTCGGGCGATGAAAATCCCGCAACGCTTTCGGGCGGAGAAGCACGCCGCGCCGCGCTGGCCCGGGCGCTGGCGCCGCGACCCGATATATTGCTGCTGGACGAGCCGACCAATCATCTGGACGTCAATGCCATCGAATGGCTGGAAGGCGAGATCAAGTCCAGCCGCTGCGCGTTAGTGCTGATCAGCCACGACCGGCGCTTCCTAGAAAATCTTTCGCAGGTCACGGTGTGGCTGGACCGCGGCAAGACGCACCGGCTGGAAAATAGTTTTTCCTCTTTCGAAGCCTGGCGCGACGAGATCCTGGAAAAGGAAGAGATCGAGCGCCACAAGCTGGAGCGCCGCATCGCCGCCGAGGAAGACTGGGTGCGTTATGGCGTGACCGGTCGGCGCAAGCGCAATGTTGGGCGGCTGGCGCGGTTGCGTGGCATGCGGATCGAGCGGCGTGAACAGATCGGCGCATTGGGCACGGTGAAGATGGAAGCCGCCGAAGGCGCCGGCAGTGGCACCAAAGTGATAGACGCCAAGGGTGTGAGTTTCTCTTATGGCGAGCGCGAGATCGTGCGCGATTTCAGCATGCGCATCCATCGCGGCGATCGGGTCGCCCTGGTCGGGCCCAATGGCGTGGGAAAGACTACCCTATTAAAGGTGTTGATCGGCCAGCTCACCGCCCAGAAGGGCAATGTTAAGCAGGGGCAGGGCCTGCTGATGGCGCAACTGGACCAAAGCCGCGCCGCGCTCAATCCCGACCAGTCGCTGGCGGCGGCCGTCACCGACGGCAGCGGCGATACGGTGATGGTGGCGGGCAAGCCGCGTCATGTGATGAATTACCTGCAGGACTTTTTGTTCACGCCGCAGCAGGCGCGAACACCGGTCAAAGTGTTGTCGGGCGGGGAACGGGCGCGGCTGCTGCTGGCCAAGCTGTTCGCCACCCCGTCCAATTTTCTGGTGCTGGACGAACCGACCAATGATCTGGACCTAGAAACCCTGGACCTGCTGGAAGAGGTGATCGCCGACTATCCGGGCACCGCGTTGCTGGTCAGCCATGACCGCGATTTCCTGGATCGGGTGGCCACCAGCATCGTGCTGGCCGAAGGCGATGGGAGTTTCAGCGAATATGCTGGCGGCTACGCCGACATGCTGACGCAGCGCGGGGAGAAGGTTCCCGAACGCGGCGAGGCCAAAAAAGCGCTAAAAGTGGCCGCGCCAAAAGCCGTGCGGGTAAACGCCCCCAAGATGAATTTCGCCGATGCGCATGCGCTCAAGACCTTGCCGGGCAAGATCGCGGCGGCGGAAATCGCGATGGCGGAACTGGAAAAAAATCTTTCCGACAGCACGCTTTATGCCCGCGATCCGGCAAAATTCGCCAAGCTGTCGGATGAATTGGCTAATCTGCGTGCCGCCAAGGATGCCTATGAAGAACGCTGGCTGGCGCTGGAAATGGAACGCGAAGCGCTGGAACTGGAGTGATCCTGCCGCGTTAAGCCCCGCGAAGCCGTAAGGTTTCCAAGGGATAAGCTCGATGAAACGCGCAGCTGTTGCCGGGTTTGCCGCAGGCGCCGCTATGATGATCGGCGGGGC
>JAPLPI010000220.1 GCA_026400305.1 Alphaproteobacteria bacterium
AGCCACCACCAGGACCGCTCGCCATAACGTTCCTCCTCGGCACGCAAATTGAATTCGCTGGTGATGTCGCAGGCGATTATGGGGCTTTCGCCGACCGCCTGCTCGCGCATCACATCCACCGGCAGATTTTTTACCCCCACCCCACAAGCAGATAGCCGTGATGGGTCACCGGCGGCAGGATGCCCGGCAGCGCCGCTGCGTCACGCGCCATTGACGATGACATGGGCGCAGTCAACCCCAGCACCTAGACCATGGCCGCGCCCAGATACTCCGGCTGCCCGAAATAAGGGCCGTCTTGCCAGTCAGCCGGAAAAGATCTTACGCCATGCCCACCCACCAAACTCCCGCCACCTGTGCAGTGTAAGAAGTATTTACATAGAGGAACTGAGTCCCTCCGCCACGTTGCCGCCAACAGCGGCAGCGCCAATGCTGCGATGCGTCATATGGTGTCAGATCACGTTATTGGAAATAGCGCGCCGCCATAGTAAAGTTGCAAATACAGTCACAATGGCACACCCAATAGGGGATATTTCGTCGGCACCCATCTCACGGATGGGCCGAATTACAAAGGGACGACTTTCATGACTAGCAAACTCCTTCTTGCCGCCTTTTCGACATGCCTTCTGCTTGGCGCAGCCCATGGTGCCATGGCAGCCGACGCCAAGCCGGCGCCGATCAAGCTCACGCCTGCCGTGCTCAAAGCCCTGCAGGCCGCGCAAACCGCGAACAACAAGAAGGATTATCCCTCCGCGATAGCCGCCATCCAGCAGGCCGAGGCCGTGTCCGACCGCACGCCCACCGACAATTATCAGATCCATCGCTTCGCCATGTCGGTGCATATCGGCATGCAGGACATGCCCGGCGCCGCCACCGAAATTGAAACTGCGCTGGATGCCGATCCCAGCGTGGTGCCGGAGGCCGAAAAGGCCACCATGTACAAGACCGGCCTGCAGCTGGCGCTAATGCAGAAGCACAATGACAAGGCCCTGGCCTATGCCAAGGTGCTGCAGTCCAGCACCCCGCCGCCAGATGCCGATACCCAGTCGCTGATCTCCGGCGCCCTGTACCGCGGCGGCGATTATGATGGCGTCATCGCCATCGCGCAGAAGAACATTGATGCCGCCAAGGCCGCAGGCAAGCTGCCTTCCGAGAGCGACCTCAACAACATCAAGAACGCGCAGGTCAACAAGAATGACCAGGCCGGCGCCGAAAAGACCCTGGAAGCCATTGTTGCCAACTATGGCGCGCAGAAAGACTGGGACGAACTGTCCCGCGTGGCGCTGACTACCCGGGGCATGCGCGACATCGACTATGTCTATATTGGCCGCCTGATGGTGGCGCAGGCCGGCAAGCTGAAGGCCGAAGACGCCACGATGGTGGGCTCCGCCGCCAACAGCAACAAGCTGGCTTTGTACGGCGATGCGGAAACCATGCAGAAGTTCGGCGGTCCGGCGCCCGATCCGCGCATCGCGAGCGATAAGAAGACCCTGCCCAAGCAGATTGCCGACGGCGCCAAGAATGACGGCGAGTACAACGTCAAGACAGCGGAAGCCGCCTTTGGCTATGGTCAGTATGCCGATGCCGAAAGGATGGCGCGCACCGCCAAGACCAAGCCGGGTGTCAAGGATCCGACCGAGCCGGACATGGTGATCGCCATGTCGCTATCGGCCCAGGACAAGTATGCCGATGCGGCGGCGATCTTCGACACAGTCAAGCCTTCCAATCCGGCCAGTGCCCGCGTCGTGCGTCTGTGGACCTACTACGTCAAGACCAAGGCCAACCCGGCTACCGCCGCGAAGTAAGAACCTGTCGACATGTCGGGGCGCGGGTTACAAGCCCGCGCCCCGGTTCTTTTTTCCCGATTTTTTT